>JBDOMX010000732.1:0-2909 GCA_039831615.1 Planctomycetaceae bacterium | reverse complement strand
ATTCCCGCGGACATTTGCGAGAAGATCAACCTCGGATATCGAGACCCAAGGACGATCGATATCGAATCGTTCGCCAACCGTGAAGATGAAGGAGTTCTGCTGGTCCGCAAGGCGGGCGAGCAATTATACCGCCTGAAAGACCAACCACGATGACGCCAAAACCACCGGAAAGAGATGAACTCAGACGCCGCCTCGACTTCGCATTGGCCGCTTCGGCCGAGGCGGCCGAGTTGATTCTGCAACATTACCAGTCACGGGATCTGCAGGTCGAAGCCAAACGGGACGCTTCGCCCGTGACGGTTGCTGATCGGGGTGCGGAAGAATTGTTGAGAGATCGGATCGCCACGAGTTTCCCGGGCGACGGTGTGCTGGGTGAGGAATTCGACGAGACGCCGTCACAATCCGGTTGGCGTTGGATTCTCGATCCGATCGACGGCACGAAGTCATTCATTCACGGAGTCCCCTTGTTCGGGACACTTGTCGGACTTGAGAAAGACCAACGCTGTGAAATCGGCGTCTGTCGGTTTCCCGCATTGAACGAAGTCGTTTACGCGGCGTCGGGATGCGGCGCGTGGTGGCAGATTGGCTCGGCAGAACCCCAACCGGCCCACGTGTCGCCAATCTCTTCCCTTGGCGATGCGTGCTTCTGTACGACCACTATCACCGGATGGGACGATGTGTCCGCCGGTGAGATTTTCGACCGCTTCAGCCAGGACACCAAATTGACGCGCGGTTGGGGCGATTGCTACGGACATATGCTCGTCGCCACAGGACGTGCCGAGTTCATGATCGATCCCAAGCTCAACCCTTGGGATGCCGCAGCGATGGTGCCCATCGTTCAGGAAGCCGGTGGGCATTTCGTGGACTGGAAAGGCGAGCCGACGATCTACTCCGGCAACGGACTTTCGGTGAATGCTAATCTGAGAGAAGACGTCTTGAGTCGACTGCGTGTTGACTGACTTGAGAGCGTACCACGGTCCCGTAAGGGTCGTCGTGCTCATCCAGGTGAAGTGAAGCGCACAAAAAAAGCGGGCGAGCCAATTCAAGGCTCGCCCGCTTTCGTGTTGGTCTGGGAGGACGGTTCAGTCGAGCTTCAACCCGCCGTCCGATTTTTCGCTACTGCTGTCCTTCTTCCGATTAGTGATGCGACCTTCTCGCTTCGCCTTGATGCCAGCAATTCTCTTCAGGCGCGCCTGCTTGATGTTGTAAGCGCGTTTTTGCGAAGGAGACAGACTGGCGTAATACTTCTTCTGTCGCTCAGCACCGATGCTGGTACCAGCGTCTTTGTATTTCTTGGCAGTTTCTTTGTATTTCTTCGAGTTGTCGGCGTACTTCTTCTTGCGGGCTTCCACATACTTCTTCTGTGCGTCGTAGCGGCGCTTCAGAAGAGCCTGGGCCTGTTGCCGACGGTACTGCTGCGTGCGAGCTTGCTGTTGTAATTGCCGTTGCAGATACTGCCTCTGTTGTTGTTGGTAACGGCGAATCTGAGCCGCGCGGTCCTCCGCCTGTGTAGACGACACACTCACGAGTGTGACAGCGACCGCCAAAGCGGTCAGCACCACCGAACACATCAATTTGTTGATTGTGGTCGACATAGTTCAGCCGCTCCTTCCAGTTCGATGCCCAAGCTCTTACAAAAATGGCTCAGAGCCGTCACATGAAGTTTACAGCGATTGTACAGCCTGTCAATGAAAAATCGACCGGATCTGCCCCATCTCTGGAGCTGGAATTCTCTCAGAATCAGCGACAGACACGTTTTCTGACCCCTCATGTGATGCCCCTGCAGCCACGTCGGACGAATTCATCAAGCTGACACGGCAAGAGAGAGTGCATCCAACAATACGTAACCCCTTTATGCAACAAGTCTTACAAGCGGACAATTACCCTGCCCACTCAAGGCAATCATCCGTTGGTTGTCACTCCACGTTCTGATAGATTCCCGTCCCCTGATTCGATCAGCAAATCAGGCATTGAAAATCTGCCATCACGACAAACTGGAAAAATTGGCATGGCGGCCTATCGAGAGCACATTACGGTCAGCGGATTACTCGGCATCGCTTTCGGAGCAACGTCCGTTTTCCTCGCTGACTTCACCCCCGTGCAAGGTGCCTTAGCGGCCTGTCTGACCTGGATGGCTGGCATGCTGCCCGACCTCGATTCATCCAGTGGTCGACCAATTCGCGAACTGTTCGGACTCACCGCAGCCATGGCACCGTTGGTGATGATGCAGCATCTGTTGAACTGGGCGGACAGTACCGAAGAAGCTCTGTTCGCTGCGATCGCGCTGTACGCAGCCATTCGTTACGGTGCAGCGGCCTTCATGCGCAGACTGGCCGTTCATCGAGGCATGTTTCACAGCATTCCCGCCATGCTGATCGCGGGAGAACTGGTCTTTCTGGGATACGAAAGCGATTCGCTTTCCGTTCGCTGCCTGATGGTCGGAGGCACATTGCTCGGCTTCCTGTCTCACCTTGTGCTCGACGAAATGTATTCGGTGAGTTGGAGCGGCATCAGCCTCAAGCTCAACAGCTCGGCCGGTAGTGCGGTCAAGCTTTGGGGCAAAGGCCTGCTGGCGAACTTCGTCACCTACAGTTTGCTGGCCGTGTTGACTTACATCGTGGTCATTGACGCCGGGTTGCTCAAAGACCCTCCACACCGAAGCTGGCCGATCTTCAACGATGGTTTCGGGGTTTGAATCACCGTTGTAAGTGATTCAAGCGGCCACATTCCGCTTCGTCGGGCCAACTTCCAGCGGACCTTCTTTGAGGATGTAATCCAGAATGTTCTCCGCTGGGGTGCGCAACCACGAGAACAGTGCGTGGTCCGAAGCAGGCGGCGCGACCTCGAGCAGGCGGTCGTAGTCCCACGTGTGACAGCGCGTGGCGATTCCAGCCACGTCGAGATGAAAC
>JBDOMX010001019.1:0-12981 GCA_039831615.1 Planctomycetaceae bacterium | reverse complement strand
CAACTTCGGTCCGCCGATCTAACAACGAGTTCCCGCAGATTCCACGCTCCATGAACTCCCCTGCCGAACAGTATTGCTCCCGACCTTTTTTTTTTCTGCACTAGTTCACTTGCACCACCACGGAAGCCTCGGTGATGACTTTGATCCGATCGTCCAGTTGGCCCTGGCCTCTGAATACCAGGGGAAACTCTGTTCCTGGTTCCAAATCCATGGGCACGTGCACCGTAAGCTGCACGTCAGACTCGCCACCTGGGATTTCGAGCGGTTCTGCCAAAAAATCGCCTTTGGGCTCCAGGAGTGTGACGTTCATCGGCCCAGGATAGTTTGATGTGCGCTCCAGGTGCAGTCCGCACCTCACTGTACCTCCAGGTTGTGCCAGGACTTCCCGATCGACTGCCTGCAGTTTTACGACGGGTGGCAGCGTCCGCATCATATTTCGTTTGGCAGCCACCAACAGCATCGATTGCTCGCGACCATGGCTGTCCTGAAAACGGGCGAAGGCCTGCGAATAGAGTTGCGACTGAGACTGCACGTTGATGTGCATCGACTCCGGCAGGTAAATGGGCACATCCACTTTGGAACTCCCTGGGGGGATCACAGCATTCCATATCTCCACTCCATCCATGTCACGGTTTTGCCGATCACCACGCTGGACGATGATTTCACCATCGAAACCGTGAAGCCGTTCGACCTCCATGGCGTACGGAAAGACAGTACCGCGATGCGCATAGTGATAGGCTTCGGAACAGGCCAGTTGAAACAGCGGTTTGTGTAACACCGTCAAATGGAGTTGCTCGGGCGACGGCCTGCCAACGCTCACACCCTCGCTGTCAACTCCAAGATGTCTTCCCTGTCCAGTTCGTTCCAGCGTGCAGCCGTCGCATTCTGCTCGCCCGATCAGCCGGACCTGTGTGCTCGAGACGGGAACATCTTCGGTGGCTGCAATCTCCAGCTTGAAACTGCCGGCGCCGGCGGGAACCTGGTGGTCGGAGACTGTGCAGCCGGGCGGCAACCCTTCGAGACTCAGATCGATAGCACCACTGAAGCCTCCGAATCGCTCCACAGACACGTCCACCTGCGATTTCGCGCCCTGCACCACGCCGATGTTGTCCGACGCCAGTGTCAGAACGAAATCCGGTTTTGCAGGGACAACTGAAAGCCGATACAGGAAATCCGGACCACCGCGCGACCCCTGTCGGAGGTCGCTGGCTTTGACGTGGAAAATGCCGCTCTGCGGCGCCGTCCAGAGAATGCGGCAAACTCCGGCAGTGGACGTCACGCTGCGCGTTTCCACAAGCAGGTTTCCATCATGATCGGTGATTGCAATATTCGGCATTGCTGAAGTTCCGGGTGGAAATGCCCGGCAGGTGATCTGCAGAATTTGCTCCTTTTTCGCGCCAAATCGAAACCAGTCTTCGTCTGCCTCAGTGAGGAAGCGGCCGGAGACAGTTTGTGGCAATGCGATCTCCGTCGCCGTCTTTAAGTCGTCGTTTGGCTCACGCTCCACGGAGTTCGGCGATGTGTCCGCAATGAGTAAAACGCTGTTCTTCAACTCAGAATCGTGATAGAGGAATTCACCGTGCCGCTCCGGGAACTCAATTGCGCGGCTGACGACCTGTGTTTTCGTACCCGACAGCAAATGCAGTTCGACATCCTGCGTCGTACCTGCCTGTCCGCCCGTCGGAAAGGCGAACTGAATATGAGGCTGTTTCGTTAGATTGATTCGATACACATGGGCCGGGCTGCCGTGGAATGTCACGTTGGTTACCCGCAGCAGGTATTCGCCGTCGTCCTCTGCACTGAACAGCAACACCGGGTCGCTGCCGATGTGGACCTGCCGAGTTACAAGAGGGACTCCGTCCCCATCCTGCAACTCGACAAGTGGATCCAGCGGAGACCCGATTCGTCCCGCCATCACTTCGCACACGACCGATTCGCCGGCATTCAATTTGAAACGAAAATAGTCAGCGTCGCGTTCGCCATGAATCCGGCCGTTGAGCGTCACCGGCAATGTGGTGGGCTCGGCGTGCTCGACCGTCGAATTGGATTCGGTTTCGACCAGCTCCGGTAAATCGCCAACGATAAACGGCCGCGAGCCGGTGCCGCCAAGAGCGTTGTTCAATCGCCAATATATCGGTCCAGGCGGGGTGTGTTCGGGGATCGAAATACGGCCCGCCCATTCACGCGGGTACGTGATAGGAATTTCGGTTGGCAGGCGACGCGGTGATGGCTCCCCCTGTGACGCCAATTCTTCGTTCAGGGTCGCTGTCGCACTGAGTCCGTTGCCGGCAATCGAAAAGCGTGTTCCCGGCGGAGTACACTCAGAACCGATCCGTACGCTGACCTGCGTTCCACGTCGACCGCCGGCCGGAAAGATGTGTGTACTGCTCGGTTCTTTTCCAGGCACTGGCTGTGCGGCAACCTGATCGACTGATGCCACAGCGCAAACAGGCAGTATGCAAATTAGAAATGAACGCGGGATACGAAACACAAACCTGCTCCAGGACTGTTTGAATTGTCGCGGTCGACCTGTCCGCGGTGCCCAACCTTGTTCCAATGATCCGACCGGACCTGCAATCCTGTTCCTGGTCGTCTGAGTGCTGACGTCGAATCCCACGGACAACGGACATTGAATGAATGACTGCTTCGTCAATGGTCACAGCCGGTGGCACACCAGACGAAGTTGAAGCATTGATAACGCACTACCCAAATAATTCGTGAACCGGTCTGCCATCATCCACAAGATGAACGGGCCGACCGAGAGGCGTATGAAGGACGGACTTGTGATCGATTCCCATGGCTTTCAGGATTGTGGCAGTCAGGTCCTGGGGCGTGATCGGTCGGTCGGTGACCTCAGCCGCCTGGTTGTCCGTCGCGCCGATCACCTGGCCACCTCTGACACCGCCGCCGGCCATGAGGATTGAAAATGCGTTGGGCCAGTGGTCACGGCCGGCCAACTCGTTGATTCGAGGAGTGCGGCCAAACTCCGTTGTGACGACCACCAAAGTTGATTCCAGCAGGCCACGATCTTCCAGGTCGGTCAGCAGTGCCGGAATCGCCTGATCAAAGCTGGGGCACAGAAGTTCGCGGAGGCTCCACGTATTCCTGCGGTGCGTATCCCAGTGGCCGTTTTCGATGCTGACAAAGCGGCATCCGGCTTCAACCAGGCGACGTGCGAGCAGGCTGCACTGACCGATACTTGTCATGCCATAGCGATCCCGCATTTGTTCCGACTCGCGGCCGATATCGAAGGCCTGTTTTGCGTGCTGCGACGTCATCAGTCTGTAGGCCTTCTCGTAAAAGCCGTCCAGCGCCTTCACCTGGCCGCTGACCTCCTCAACACGACTTTCGAACCGATTCAATTCACGCAGCGCCGCGCGACGTCGCTGACTTTGATTGAGAGTGACACTGGACGGCAACGTGATATCGCGAACGGCGAACTCGGGAGCCGCGGGGTCGGCATCGATCACAAACGGGCCATAACTCGGCCCCAGAAACGACGGACCGCCGCTGTTAAGAAAATTCGGCACGGAAATGTACGGCGGGAGCCCGGCCTGTCGCCCCAGCTTCGCGACCATTGATCCAAGACATGGATGCTGATTGTTGTTCTGGTTCCCGTTAAAGTCACCGACACCGGCCTTTTTACCGGTCATCATGATGTGAAAACCGCGTCCGTGATCCGAATCGCCATGAGTGAGACTGCGGAGGATGGCGAACTTGTCTGTCACTTTCGATATCTGTGGGAGCACGTCCCCAATTTGAATTCCAGGAACCGCCGTGTCGATCGGTTCGAAGTCGCCACGAATCTCCGAGGGTGCGCTGGGCTTCAGATCCCACATATCCTGCTGCGGCATTCCGCCAACAATAAAAATGAAAATGCAGTTCAGATCCTTTTGTTGAGCGCCATTTGCACATGCTTTTTGCAAACGCAGAACCTCAGCCATGCTGAGTCCGCCGACGGTCCCCACCTTCAGGAAATGTCGCCGGTCGACACCGTCGCAGTAGTTCGGAGTCATGATTCAGTTCCTTCAGGATCGGACCGTCGCCGACATCCGGAGTTCGCGGCAGGCGAACGACGCGACGATATTTAACGGACAAACAGGAAGTCGTACGAATTCAACAATGTCCACAGAAAATCGCAGGCCGCCTCCGCAGATGCTGCCTGTGCGAACAACTCACCGGCAATCCGAGTCTCTTTTTGGTCGGGCGGCCGGCCTAATGCGGCGAGACACAGTTCATTGATGATCTCGTCCTGCGTCAATCCCGCTCCAATAAGTCGTGCCACTCGACCATCAGGATCTCGGATCTTGCTGTCGATCTCAGGAGCATTCATCAAATGCAGTGCCTGTGCCATCGTTGGCTCACCCGATTTTCCACATTCGCAGGCCGATGCTCGTTCGGATCGGCCGAAAGTATCGAGGAAATACGACGGCATACGATTGTCCCACAACCGGATCGCTCGCGTGCCGGACGGCATACCAACAAAGTTCTCTGGTGAACCGGTGACCTCCGAGATTGAATCCAACAGGACTTCGGCCGGGATTCGAGCGACGAGAAAGTGAGAGTAATTCTGCTGGTCTTCAAAATTCGAATCGTTTGGCTCGCTGGAGAGCTGGTACACGCGCGAATTCATGATCATTCGCATCACGGCTTTCAAATCAAACTTCTGCCGGATGAGCTCCTCCGACAGAAAATTCAATAACGGTTCGTTTGTCGCCGGGTTGGTCGATCGAAAGTCGTCCTCCGGTTCGACAAGTCCTCGTCCCAGAAAATGCTTCCAGATGCGATTCACGACCAGCCTGGAAAAATACGGATTCTCGGGCGACGTCATCCATCGCGCGAGATGAACTCGCGGATCACCTGTTTCGACATTTTCCGGAACGCTGCCTCCTGGAGGATGGGTCTCAACTTTGTTTCCGGTCACCGGCATCGTTACCGGGCGATAACTGCCGAAGTAGACCAGTTCCCGCCCGGAGTTGAGTGCCTTGCGCTCGATCCCGGCGAAGAATCCGGTCATGCCGTAAAAGTCTTCCTGGCCCCATTTCTCAAAGGGATGGTGATGGCATTGGGCGCAATCCATGCGGATACCAAGAAATGCCTGACTAATCGACTTTGTCAAATCCTCCGGTGTGCGCATGGCTCGGTAGAAATTGACGGGGCCATATTTTCCCGAGTTACCTGTCGCAGTGATCAATTCGCGGACCCACTCATCGTATGGTCGATTCGTGCGAAACTGCTTCCTCAGCCATCGGTCAAATTCGTAGGCTCCGCGCGCGCCGAGCAGTTTTTGATTGACCATGAGGACATCGGCAAAGTTGAGGGCCCAATAGTCGGCGTACTCGTCGCGCTCAAGGACTGAATCAATGATGCGTTGCCGTTTGTCAGCGGAACTGTCGGAAAGAAAATCGCGAACTTCCTGCGGAGACGGCAGCGTGCCCATCGTGTGCAGATAAACACGACGCAGGAACGTCGCGTCGTCTGAGAGTTCGGAAGGCACAACGCCCAGTTTTTTCAGTTTTGCCCAAACCAGTGTGTCGATTTCATTGCTGACCGGCACATCGGGAAACTCTTCCGGAGCAGTGCTCCGCGGGACGATCACCCGCACCGCTCCTACTGCGCCCATGTAGTTGACTGTGATCGCCGCCTCTCCCGGTGACGTACCGGTATGGACTCGACCGCCTGACTCGACGCTGGCAACAACTTCTGAATTACTGGTGTAGGCGGCGGCTGACGTCACATCACGGTGGCTTCCATCGGAGTAGACCGCCGTGACAAGAATCTGCTGCTGAGATTTCACACCCAGCACGCGGTCCGCCGGCTCCGCCAGGATCTTAGTCAGTTGAGGCGCATCGCTGTCGCCCCACGGCATCCCCTGTTGAATCCAGGCGCTGAGCAGTTCAGTGTCCTCTGAGTCCGGAGCTGTTCTTCGTCCGCCGCCATGTGCGGTGAGTCCAGTTGCCTTTAAAATGAGGAGACTCCGTCGCGGATCACCGGGGAAAACACGCCGGCCGCGGCCTTCTTTCACCAGAGCGTCATGGTCTGCCTGAGTGTCAAATCCAAACACCGACAACTTGAAGCCGTTCTGTCCCGACTGCTTCCCGTGGCAGCCGCCACTGTTGCATCCAAGTTTGGACAGCAGCGGGATGATATCATTTCCGAAATTGATCGGTGGAAACTGATTCACATCGGAGACTTCAACCGATACCCGCGCTGTGAGCGCTGCATGACGGACGATCAGCTCGGTCTGCCCATCGGCCACTGCAAAGATGGTTGCACCGTCGACACGGGCCACTGAGGAGTCGGCAGACTCTAAAATCGCGTCATGCGTGACGTCAAATTCCTGGCCGTTTGAGGTCTGAGCTGTGATGAGGAGCTGCTGCCGCCGGTTGGACCCTCCGATCACGATCGTTGCTGGCGAGACACGAAACGACACACCAGCGCGGGATACTGCTTCGTGAGCGCTGCTGTTCGTTGCCAACCCACAAAGCAGGAGGCAAAACAACGACACGAGTGAGGACCAACTCACGGATGATCCTGCATTAACCTGTTGCGTGGTCCAAAACATACGTGAAAGGCTACTGTGTTTCATTTGGCTTTCCCAGCCGAAACCAGCAGATTGCCGGCGCGGCCAGGAGCCCCGATGCGGAACTCGGACAGAATTGACAGATCTCTCAAGTCACAACAGTTTCGATTCGCGCACTGCATCAGACCACGACAAACCTGCCAAAGACCTGTCGGAAAACACCGCCGCAAAAGCCAGAAACAGCAATGGTGCTCTCCCGGCTGGTGGAGTCCGCCACTCCAATAACGAAAAAAAGTCGCCAAGCCACGACAGCGGGCCGTTTCCAGGCAACACCAAACAAGACCCTTCGACCTCGATTTCTCCCGCCCACGGGGCACCGGGGGTGTCGGTTTCAGGACGGCACCCGGAAATAATAGAAATTCACCTCCCGATCTGAACAGCAGGACGATACCGGTGTGGGACCGCCGGCGATTCATTCACGCGATGCGGCGATCCCGCCGCCACGTTTGTTTTTTTCCCCACAATCGTTGCGTCCCCAATTGCCGCTCTCAGATCGAGGATTCGACCGAGAGCGCGTTCCGGGAACCGGGGAAAATTACGAATATCGCCCTCGTGCTCTTTCAATGGTCAACTCTCAGGTTGTGTGCCACTGGCTTTGCCAGTGTAAGTCCCAACTGTGATCTCACCTGCGCAGCACTGGCGGAGCCAGTGGCACCCGAATTTTTTGCGTTGACGAACCCGTCGCGGTTCCTTTGCGTGAGTGATTCGGGTTGCACTCGCGTTTCCCCGAACTCCCACCATTCTCAAAAGATTTCAGATTTTGCATGCACGAAATCAGCGGGAGACGTCACTCATGTGTCAGACCGGTCAACACCCTTCGGATTGCACCCTGTTCGGGGTGCAGATTTGCACGGGCGCCGTTTCCAGCGTTGCTCGTATGAATAATCCACGACTGACATTTCCAAAGAGAGAGATTCAAGATGATTCGATTCGCATTGATGGTTTGTACCCTTGCCGTTTTGGCCACGACTGCCGATACCGCGAACGCCCACAACCCTGAACGCATTGCGGCAAAGTGCCTTAATGTCGTTCGTGGTCTGGTGGACCGCTGTACAAACGCTGCTGCTGATGAAACGCGCCATTGCGTGCGTAAAATCAACGCACTTCAGGAACAGGGACGCGACGAAGCTGCCATTCGTGTGGCTCGTGAATGTGTCGAATCCGCACGCCAACGGACGCGACGATGCGTCTCCGAAATCCGCGATGTCTGCACACGATGCATCGATTTCCTTCTGGACATCGGTGAAGATGACCTGGCAGCTCGAGTGCGCTGGAACTGCGGCGATGCCATCGAGGACGTGGAAAACGTCCTGGCACGGGAAACCAACGCCATTCAGGCTGCACTCGCGGACTGACTGTTTTGAATGCCCTGCTGTGTCGTTATCTGCCGGAACAATCTGCGTGTCCCGGAAAGTCGGTATCAGATTTCGGCCACGAACTGGCGACCGTCGGTCCTTTAAGAGACGATTCCTCGTATGATCCCGTCAATTCAAAGGAATCGTTTCGTCGCCATTCAGGACGCGTATGACATCTGGCAGTAACACCGGATCGAACACCGGATCGAACGCCGAAATCGACCGGCCTCGCACTGCTGGTCAGGACGAGTCGCCGCATCAGGCAGATCGTGCGCTGCACCGACCGGACAGGTTGGCTCGCGATCTCGCACTGGTGCGGCGACTCCTTGCGCAGGACGACCTCGCCTGGCAACAATTCGTGAGAAAATATGAACGACTGATCTACCGTGGCGTGTACGCGGCGGCAGCCGAGTTGCAGCTTACAATTCAGTGTGCGGATCAGATCGAAGACATTTGTGCGGAAGTGTTCAGTTCGCTGGTCCAGCGCAAAATGACTGCGCTGCGACAGTTCAGCGGACGCAGCAGACTGTCGACATGGCTGGCGGTTGTTACGCGCAGGATCGCATTACGCTCCTTGTACCGAATCACTCGCTCCGCTCGACAGGCTGATTCGGCTGAGATTGGCATGCTCACAGTCGACAGTGTCAGCTCAGCACCCGACCAGTCAGGACGCCTGAGAAAACTGCAGCACGGGATGCAAAAACTGTCGGCAGACGACCAGCGAGTCCTCACGCTGTTCTACGATCGGCAGTTCTCGTATCAGCAGGTCGCTGAAGAGCTGGGGATATCCGCGAATGCGGTCGGCCCAAAACTCGATCGCGCCCGACGGAGGTTGCGCAATGTGCTGAGGAATACTCCGACTCCGTTTCAGGAATTCGATTTTATCACAGGGCCAGTTGATGACTCATAAACCCATCGACAGAAAGACGCATCTGACCCTGTCGCGATTCGTTTTCGAATTGTTCGGCACCTCAACCTTCCGCCGTCACGTTTCGATATGACCACCTCCCCACAAGCGGATCTCATTCTGCTGATTCGGCTGCTGCACGATGATCTGCCGCCGCCGGAGGGAGCTTACGTGCGCGAAAAAATTGGTGACAGCAAACGCTTCGCTGATAAGTATCATGCGGTGGCTGCTGCGAAAAACCGGACTCGGACACCGGAAGAATCGATCGCGGGGCTGGAGACAGTTGACGTTGAGCGTGTTGCCCGGTTCATCGACGAAGCGCTGCCCCCACAGCAGCAGGCCGAGTTCGAAACGGCGTGCTGGCAGGTCCCGTCGTTACTGTACGAAGTCATGGCCACGTGGCGAGCAGCGCGACAGCCAAATACAGCCGTTGTTCCGCCGGTTGACTTTGGCGCCCGGATGCTGAGTTCCATCCGTACCGCAGCGGGCCGCGAATCGGCCGAACAGTTGGATCGCGCGGTGCCGTCGTCTCCCCGGCGATTGAGCCCGCGGCCACCAGCTTTACAGGGGGATCGCGCACAATCGGAGCCGCGACAGCGCAGACGATCGACACAACGGACGGCTGTCGCGGTGGCCGTTGGGCTCGTCGCGACGATCGCGGTGGCTTTACTGTTGTCGAGCCGGTTCTCGCGTGACGCACAACTGAACCGCATTGCCACGGAAGACCGTCCACCGGGCAACGAACCTGATCGTCGGTCAAACGGCGTTCGGCCGGACCGGCGCGATGTTGTTCACGACGATTCGTCCGGCGTTGTTGACACCCTGCCCGATGGGCCGCTGAGCATCACGCCTGAGCGGATTCGGAATGTACTCGATCATCCGGAGCAGCCACTGGAGCAGACTGTTGTTGAGATGAACCCGGCACTCCAGCCAACGCCCACGCTGCCGCGAGTGAACGCGCTGCCGACACGCCGCTCAGTCATCCGACGGTGGCGCAATATTGCCGGGGTCGTTGCCGTTCGCAGTGAAGGCCAGTCTCAGTGGCACGGTGTTCACAGTGATTCGGCGAAGACGGCCATCTCCGATTCAGTGGCAAACGGAATCCTGACGTTCGCGAACAGTCAGGCCACGGCCGAATTGTCGAGTGGTTGTCAGCTCGTGCTGGGCACCGAGACATTTGTTCAGCCGATCGGTGGTGAGTTGCAGCCGCCGGACCTTGAGAACAACGAAGTCGTTGATGAGCTCAGACTGGAATACGGCCGGGTGGCTGTTGTGGGTCTGTCAGACCAGGAGCGTCTTCGAGTATCCGTCGGCAACAGGACTCTGGAAGTTCAGTCCGTGGGGCGACGTGCCGATTTCATGGTGGAACAATCGTCCGGTACGATTCTCTGCGCTGTTCGACGGGGCGTGGTTGAGGTCAATGAGCAGCGCGTCACGCCGGAAAACTGGCTGCAATTTGACTCATTACGACCGACCAGTGTTAAGCCACGCGAGCGTGCGTTGAGATGGATCGACGACCCGGCTGCTGGCCTGGAGATCCCGAAGCAGATCTGCGAAGCGCTCAATCATGCAGACAACATTTACGCTGACACCCAGGCGTTGCTGGGTTCGGGTAACCAGCGGGTCGCTCAGTTCGCCGCCAGAACTTTGATCGAACTGGCTGATGTTCGCGATCCGGACGTGATCCCGGAGTCGTTCATCCGCGTGGGAGTTGATTCCGGTTCTGAAGTGCGGCGCGTGGCCCTCGTTCGTTGGATCCTGAGTGCGATGGAGCGGCAACCGGACCGAACAGATGCGATATGGGACGCGGTGCTCAGGCACGCAGGTCGCCAAAATGGCAACCGGACACCGCGGCTCACGAATACCGCTCGCGACGACCTCCGTGAGATCTGCCATGCGGCGATTCATCGGGTCAGTCCGGACCTGAACCGGATCAGAAAGCTGGCTCAGCAATTGCAGCCAACTCATCATGTCTTTGTCCGGCAGTCGGCTAAATTCTTCCTGGAAAAAATTCTGGAAGAAGAGCTGTCCGAGTACAACCCGGTCAATCCTTCGAGACGGGCCATCACTTCTGTGATGCAGAAAATTCGACGCTGGCGCAACACGAAGTCATGATCATTTGTTTCGCCGCTGTTCGGATGCAAGCCATGTCTTCGCTCGACCGCACTCTCAGGACAGCAGCAATTCGGGGAATGACGCGCTTCTGGTTCCCGGGACAGGCCCGTTGTCCAGATTCCGAAACGTAAACACAGCGGAACACTTCGTCTGATCACTGTAATTCCGCGTGGCCGAATGGAAACAGCGAGCATGAAAGAAGAGGATGTCTCCTGGTGTCAATTCTGCGGTCACCGCCGAATCAAGCCATGATCGATTGGCTGGCAAATCGACTCTCAGAAACAGCTGTTCATCGAGCCGGTCTCCGTCAACCGAGGCAGTGTGGGTCCCGGGCAGCAGTTGCAGGCATCCATTTTCAAGAGACTCCGCCGTCAGCGCGATCCACATATTCACCAGGTCCGAGTGCTGAAAAGACCAGTATCGGATGTCCTGGTGCCAGCCCGTATCACTGCTGAACTGTGGACTCTTCGTCATGATGCAGTTGTGATGAGCCAGTGGCATCACGACGCGATCTCCCAGCAGCTGTTGCAGTCGATGCAGAACAAACGGCTCTTTGACCAAAGTGGAGAAAACCGGATCACGACTGAATGCCTGTCGTAACCGGCGAATCGTCCGCCCTCCTTCTGCCAGCAGGGATTCGGGGGCGCCTGGATACCGGACATCGGCTTCGTATTCGATGTCGCCCAGTCCGCTGGCGGCATCTCGCTCCGCGACAGAGTACATGGTGGCAAGGTAATGATCGGGCATGAGCCCTCGACAGATCACAAAACCGTCGCGCCTGAATACATCGAGCTCCGCAGGCGTGAAACGATCAGTTGTCGCTTGTGCTATAGACATGGTTCCAATCCCGGAAGGCCCGCAGCATTCTCGCTGCGGGCAGCCAGTGTTACAAAGACAATCCGGCGGTCAAGGATGAGTCCAATGGCTTTTCGACCCTGGGTATTCCACCCTGATGACCATGCATCGCCTGACCGTGGGATCAAGCCCGTAACGGCCATCATGGATCCGCAGTCGCTGGTGCCGGTGCCGACCGGAAATTGCCAACCGGGGGGCAGCGAAGGCCGGTTCAACACGCCAAACCTGACTCCAGAGCCGTTTTCGAAATGTCGTGGCGGGTTCCGGCTCCCGGGGGCCAAAGGATGCTGGGATCTGGCACTCCCGCCGTGGCCACGAATCAGCATAATTCGGTGTCACATCAGGATTCCGGCGTCCAAATCAGCACCGTGCAGCTCTGATGGCCTGATGCGGCAGTTTGATGAAGGACGCACGTATTGACTGTGCCAGCATTCGTTGAATTCAGCCTTTTCGGCAGGATTGTCCCACCTGGTGCAATATCAGGACGCCGTGCATACAATCTCCTTCGCGCGGGCTGTTCTTCCGGCGTAGCGCAGGAATTGACGGCTGCTGAGCACCCCGACGATTTGACGTCTACGAACGTTCCATTTGGGAGCCACATGCCATGGCACAAAGAACTCAGCGAACCTGGAAGTCGATTGACGTGTTCGTCGACTATGAAGTGATGGAAAATGTGCGGAGGACATGGAATGCCCTCCAAAGAACCCAATTCGATCGCGAGCTGTGGGGCCTGTATTGGCACAAGCTCGTCAACAACCACGCGATCGACAGCTCTCGATCTGATGACAGGGCGCTGCACGTCGATCAATACCAGCCTGGCGATTACTCCTGCGCTGCTCATCTGGCACGCAAGGAACTGGGCGGTCGATTGACCTTTCCGCCGACGACGAACTGAATTCGGCTCACGTCGTTGCCAGCTGGACTGGACATTCGAGCGAAGCGAGAACAGGCACTACGCTCAAGCCGATCTGGCGCACCAGAGCAATGAAATGGAGCGCAGAAGTCAGACGACGATTCGAAGCGCATTCGTAAACTGAGTGCGTGACCTGATGATTCGTCGTTCGTTTTGCGTTGCAAACAAAAGGTAACCCGGCCAGGACTTGAACCTGAACTAACAGAACCAAAAACTGTTGTGCTACCAATTACACTACCGGGTTAGGTTTGCC
>JBDOMX010000835.1:0-12994 GCA_039831615.1 Planctomycetaceae bacterium | reverse complement strand
CCTGTGCGAAAGTTTATGCATTTCATCAGACGGTCAACTACCGGGAGTCCTACGATCTGTTCGCGGTCAACGGGATTCTGTTCAACCATGAGTCGCCACGTCGTGGCGAGACGTTTGTGACCCGCAAAATTACGCGGGCTGCAACACGGATCAAACTGGGGCTGCAGGACAAACTGTATCTTGGCAATCTGGACGCGAAACGTGACTGGGGCTTTGCAAAGGATTACGTCGAAGGCATGTGGCGAATGCTGCAACACGATGAACCGGAGGATTTCGTGCTTGCCACGGGTGAAACCCAGACGGTACGACGCTTCGCGGAGCTTGTGTTCGAGCAGCTTGAGCTCGTCCCCGATGACTTCATAGAAATCGATCCCCGGTACTTTCGACCGGCAGTGGTCGATTTACTGTTGGGTGACGCCTCGAAGGCAAACGCGAGACTGGGCTGGAAGGCCACAACTTCGCTGGAGGAACTGGCTCGCCTGATGGTCGAGAATGACCTGGAACTGGCCCGGCGTGAAGCCGTGGTGTTGAGCAACTAAGGATTGCTCGCGTAATAACTGTCGCGAATTCAATGTAGCCATCACGCTCCGCCGTGATGATCAGCTGCCAAAACAGCACAGTTGTTGCTCGAACGGTCCTAAACATGGCGTCGGCGAAGCCTCCCCCGACGACTGGAAACGCCGGCGAAGCCGGCCCCTGTCCGCCGATCACGCGAATGAATAAAATAAAGGGCCTCAGAAAACTGGCGACGTGGATCTCCAAAAGGAGCTTAAAATGCAGCTCGTGATTGAAGTACCGAGTCGAGAGCAGCAGGTCGTTTTCAATCGGCAGCGATGGGCAGAATTGTTGTGTGACTCCGTCGTTGCCGATCTGCCGTTCCGCATTGAAACGAATGCCCACGGCCAGATTCTCATGACACCTCTACCCAGTGGTCAGCACAGCGCGCGGCAGGGCGAAATCGTATTCAGGCTCCGGCAGCTTCTCGGAGGAAACGCTCTCCCGGAATGCCCTGTCTCCACGGTCGACGGCGTGAGAGCTGCTGACGTTGGCTGGTACTCGGAGGAGCGATTTGGCACTGTTCGTCATCAGCAGGCATTTGAGCTGGCACCAGAGATTTGTGTCGAAGTGATCTCACCGGGAAACACGCCGCTTCGAATGAAGCAGAAAAAACAGCTGTATTTTGAAGCCGGTGCGGAAGAAGTTTGGTTCTGTCAGACCGATGGTAAAATGGAATTTTTTGGTCGTACCGATCCCGAAAGTGCCATTCCCACCTCTGTGCGGTGCCCCGATTTTCCGGAATCCATCTAGTGGTCTGTCAAGGGTAAAAGTTGGGGTGCCACTGGCTCTGCCAGTGTTTCCCAGGTGCCAATACCATTGGGACTTACACTGGCAAAGCCAGTGGCACACAACACAAAGATTAAGCTTTGACGACGCACTAGGCAATCTGGATGCAAAACGTGGATGGGGATACGCGAAGGATTATGTCCATGGCATGTGGTTAATGCTGCAGCACGATGAGCCGGAAGATTTTGTTCTCGCGACCGGTGAAACACAGACGGTACGACGCTTTGCAGAGCTTGTTTTTGAGCAGTTAGAACTGGCCCCGGACGAATTCATTGAAATTGATCCGCGGTACTTTCGACCGGCAGAGGTCGATTTGCTGCTGGGTGATGCGTCGAAGGCGAATGGCAAACTCGGCTGGGAAGCCACGACCTCTCTGGAGGAGTTGGCTCGCCTGATGGTAGAGAGTGACTTGGAACTGGCGCGGCAGGAGGCCGCCATCAGTAGCTGCGCTTCTTACAAACCAGCCTCCGGTCCATTCCCACCATTCGGCCTTCGGCTGCAATTTGTGACGACACGTCCAACTGTCCAAGTTAGTGACAAAAAAACGGCTCAACGACAAATTATGTGCGCGGTCGTAAAGTCCGTCCTGTCCTTGAATTCGGACATATCCGTGGCGACCCCGTTCGTCTCGCCGTCGCATCGGTCTTTCGCCCTGCATTTGAAGGCTGATGTGACGGCGAGACGTGGAGGGGCGGCCCCTGTTTGTTGAGCCCGAGCTGAGGTTTGAAAGACCGCCATACCCGGCCGCGCACATAATTTGTTCAAGAACCAAAAAAACGTGTTTGTCGGCTGTGAATCGGTGCGGGATGTGGTGATATGTATTGTCCACTCACTGCTGTCGCCAGCGCGCCGTAGGTTTTGAATCGCGATCGCGCGACCGATCCCTTTCAAATCCGTCGCCTTGATGCACGCAGATTGCCGGGGCTCCTGACGACTGCGAATTCGCCGGCATCCCGATGGTCCATTCACGCCAATCCCAGGCCCCCCGGCCTGTACTTATGTCCAAGTGAGATCGGGCAGCTGAGTGTGACAGAAAAGAATACGGCGGCGACGAGCTGCCTTGCTGATTTATTGCAACACCGTCATTTTTCCCTCCCAGCACAACGGACGGTTTCATTCTTTCGGTCTCGTCAGCAAACGCAAAAGTCTCTTTTGCCCTCTCCTGCATTAGGCCGTATGTTGGGAAACCATTCTGAAGCAGGGCTTGAGGGTGTCGCTCGAGTGATCGGACAGGCCCGTCACCCACGGGGACGAAGTCCGCGCTGACGGCGGAAGTATCCAATCTAACCAGTCGGTGATAGCGGCCTGCGTCATGCATACACATGAAGCGGGGGCCGAATCCCACGCAGGAGTTCGTTCGGATCGGCGCGAACCGGCGCGTCAAGACATTTAAACCGAGCCAAATTTCTCCGTCGACTGACTGGATTGTGTTGATGAATGACAGGCGTTCGTGGCCGGATGAGGTGATCGTCGTCGAACCTGCAAAGACGCGGTACTCACATGCCATATTTAACGCGTCATTGCTTGATGCTCTTCGCTTCGCGTTTCCGTCAACACCCATCCGCTTTCATTGCCATGAAAGTCATCTGCCCTGGGTGAAACAATCGCTTGAGACAAGCGAGTCAGGTCTCCAGTCGATCAGTTTTGTTGTCGAATCACTTCCCATATTGCCCGCGCACAAATGGTACCGGCTGCGAAATGAATGGCTGCGCTACCGGAGCCTTTACCGCCGCCTCGGAGGACGCCGATCGCTGCTCGTTTTCGCTTCGATCTCACCCAGTGGGTTGTTTGCTCTGAAACTGCCTATCCCGTTGATGCATCGACACCGAACGCTGTTAGTGGCCCACTGTCTGCAGGCCCTTGGCCAACCAAAGACTCGTTTGCGAGATTTTCCATTTGACCTGGCCAGGATACTTCGGATGCCGCTGCGAAAGAACATGAAGCTGGTCGCCCTTGGGGACAGTATTCTGTCCGAGGCAAGAGCGATCGTGGGTTGTGAATTCAGTTGCGATTCGGTGGACATACCGCGGTTACGGCCGGACCGTCCTCTGGTGGAGAAAAGACAACAGCCGACGTTCGCGTTCGTCGGCGGAACTGCCAAAGGCTTTGACCTGTTCGAGGCGATCAGCCGGGAATTTCACCGCCATCCGAGTGGGCCACGGTTCCTCCTCGCCGGATATCAGAACTCAGACCTGCCGGAGGATATCAGACAGTTTGTCATTGGCGTGTCGCGTGAACCGATTCCGCAGGAAGAGTTAGAACAACGCATCCAGCAATCGCATTACGTCATCTGGACGGCAGAACCAGAAGTCTACAGACTAACAGCAAGCGCGACATTCGCTGACGCGATGTGCTTTGGCGTCCCCGTGATTGCCATCCGGAATGAATTCATGGAGCACTACTTCAAGCTCGATGGTGATGCAGGCCTCTTGTGCTCGGACGGCGACGGAATGTCTCTCCGCGTTAGGCAGATTCTCAACGATTGGCCCGCCTGCGGGATCGTCGAACATTCTGCGGCAGCAAAACTGTTGTTTCAGCGATTCAATCCGCGATCGACAGGTGCGGGCATCCGCGGGGCGCTTGGTGAGGCTTCACTGGGATGACACTACGAACACGTCTGAAACAACTGTCAATGCTTATCCCCGGCTACCGGGAGTTGGTAACGATCAAGGACCAACTGCGCGGCATTCGCCGTGAACTGGAGCAAATTCGTTCCATGACAGCGGTCCAGATCCAGGACTTCGAGGCAATGCGCAGTGAGCGTTATAGCGACCCGTTACGCCTGCACCGCTACGCCGTCGGAGTCAACTCTCAGTACGGCGAAGACGGGATGATCCAGGAGATATTCCGCCGCATTGATACAACGAACCGGGTCTTTGTTGAGATCGGGGTCGGTGACGGAATTGAAAACAATACCGCTTTCCTGTTGGCAATGGGGTGGTCCGGGGTTTGGATCGATAGCGACGGTGCTTTTAGATCTCGCATCCCCAACGACCGTGCGGCCAGGCTCAAGACACATGTAGGCTTCGTGACCGCCGAGAATGTTGCAGAGTTGCTTGTGTCGATGGGCGTTTCTGCTGAGTTTGATCTGCTAAGCTTGGACATCGATCAGAACACGTTCCATGTTTGGGATGCGATCGACAACATAAGGCCTCGCGTCGTAATCTCGGAATACAATGCAACGATTCCCCCTTCCGTCGATTGGTGCGTCGAGTATTCCGCCGTCAGGTCCTGGGACGGTTCCATAAATTTCGGTGCCAGCCTGGCGGCATTCGAGCGGTTGGGAAGAGAAAAAGGGTATTCTCTTGTCGGTTGTGACTTTCACGGGGCCAATGCGTTTTTTGTTCGAGACGATTTGGTCGGTTCGCGATTCTGTGAACCGTTCACGGCGATTAACCACTACGAGCCACCTCGGTATTTCATCCCGGGGCGGCGCGGCCATTTCCGGGCTCTGCTAGATCGCCAAGTTCCGGATTCAAGCAGCGAATGAGCAAAAAGTTTTTTGGACGACTACGGCGCGAGTTAAACCTGCGTAAGTTGGTCCCGCACCAAGAATGCCGGGAACGGATAATCCGCGCGCGCGTTCCACTGGATGACATAGCAAGGGACGATGCAACGGGCATCAGTGTGATTAATTCTCTCGGCATTCCTCTTGATGGAAAAGCCAATAGCTGCCTAATTGATGCGTACGCCGTCCTCAAGTCGCTGCAAGCCAAGACGGACTTTAAAATATCAAATCTGTCGGGCCGACCGCTGATAACCGTAAATGGGATTACAGTTGAAGTCGAGTCCGCCCAGGACATCTTTATACTGCGTGAAGTGTTTGTCGACACCACATACTGTATCCGATGTGCATTGCCTACCACGGTAATTGACATTGGTGCAAACATCGGCACGTCGGTTCTGTACTTTGCAAGCCTGCCGCATGTAATCGACGTATTGGGCTTCGAACCAGTCACGCCAACGTTTCAGCGAGCCAGCGCTAACATCGAGCGAAATTCCCATTTGGCTCCAAAGATCAAGATCCACAATTTTGGCCTTGGGGATAGGGAGGATTCGTTTGAGATTCCCTTTAGCTTGGAAAAAAAAGGCAATGTGAGCCTGACGCACAACACTCAACGACTTGGTGAGAACGTCGTTGCAGAGCCCGTGAAGCTGAAGGATGCGGCAAGGATCCTGGAACCGATCCTGAACGGTCAGAGCGACCGGTTTGTCGTGGTGAAAGTCGATTGTGAGGGCGGCGAGTATCCAATTCTGTCTGCACTCGCCGAAAAGAATCTACTGCGGCTGGTCGACTGCTTCATGATCGAGTTCCACTACGATGGCCCGCATGCGCTGACGAGCCAGCTGACAGAAAACGGGTTCAGCGTCATCACTATCGAAGAGAATAGTCGCATTGGGATTCTGTACGCGTCGAAGGTTCCGCCACGATGATTCTTGCTGGTAACGCCGCGTTATTGCGACGTTTATTAATCCGACGTGAAAAGCGTAGATGCCTTATCGTATTGTTCCTGACGATCATTGGCGCTGTATTGGAACTGATGCTCGTCGGCGCTATTCCGGCCGCAGTCGCACTGCTCGCGGATCGATCACGCTTCGCAAGAATACCGTTCATCGGAACACTGGAGCAACGTGTCAATACGGTGTCTGACGTGGCGATCCTCGGATGGATTGCCGTGGCCATCATCTTCCTGGCGCTCGTGAAGCTTGTCTATTTCTACGCACTAAATCGGGTTATCCTGCAAACGATCTATAACATTCGGGTTCGACTCTCGAGGTGGATATTTGAATCATATATGTATGCACCATGGCCGTTTCATCTCGAGCACCACAGTTCGGAACTTCTGCGGAATTCGACAACTGAAATCTACGAAGTTGTTGGCGGTGTCATCCAACCAATCCTGAATGTGATGTTCGGCATGGTCATGGCCGGATTCGTCCTCATTATGATTATTGGAGCATTGCCCATTCAGGCGTTTCTCGCGTTTGCAATCACAATTGCGGCTGCGGGAGCGCTCTTGATGCTGTTGCGAAAAAGCCTTGAAATGGAAGGGGAGTCGGCCAAGCTGGAACGAAAGCGAATGTTGAGCAGTGTCCAGGAAGGCCTGGCGAATCTGATTGACGCACGTCTGCTGAGTCGTGAAGGCTGGTTCATTAGCCGGTTCATGACCAGTGCCAGTCGGTTTTCGACGTCACAAAACAGAATCTTCTTCGTATCACGAATGCTGCCCTATGCCATCGAATTCGTCAGCATTGGTGGCTTGATGATCGTCGTCTTCCTGCTGGCCAGGCAGTCTGGCGATTTGAAAACGATCCTGCCACAGATCACACTTATCGGGATTGGTCTGGTTCGCCTGCGGCAAGCCGTCAGTACGGTGTCTTCAAACGTTGCGAAGATTCAATATAGTCTTCCGTCGCTTCAAAATGTCTACGACCATACTGTCGCATTGAAAGAACTCATCGAAGAACCTGATACGACGACAGAACGCTGTGAATTCAAGGACGCCATCGACGTAATCAATCTCGGCTTTGTCTATCCGCAGCGCGAAGAGCCTGTCTTAAATGGAGTGAACCTGTCGATTGCTAAAGGATCGTCTATCGCGTTCGTCGGAGAAACAGGGTGTGGCAAATCCACATTGTTGCAGGTTCTACTCGGTCTTCTTGCTCCCACCACGGGATGTATCACGGTTGATGGTGTCGACGTTCGCCGGCAGCTTCGTCGTTGGAGAAATCTGATCGGTTACGTTCCGCAACAGATTCATCTCCTCGATGCGACCATCGAGCAGAATATTGTGATGGGAGAAACAGAAACTGATCAGCGACGACTCAAGCAGGCGATCCGGATCGCCCAACTGGACGACGTGCTTGCTGGACAGCCCGATGGACTCCAGACAATTGTTGGCGAAGATGGAACCCGGTTGTCAGGGGGACAACGTCAACGCATTGGCCTGGCACGATCATTGTATCGAGAGCCGGAACTCATCATTCTTGACGAAGCCACCAGTGCTTTGGATTATCAAACAGAGGCCGCTATTACGAAGGCCCTGAATAGTATTCCCTGGGTCGCAACAAAAGTGATTGTTGCACATCGTTTGAGTACTGTTCAGAACTGCGACATGATCGTCATACTGAAAGACGGGCAAATATCCGACACAGGAACTTTCGCTGCACTTTGCGAGCGTAACCACACGTTTGCCGCGGGCGCAGCGGGCTAATTGGAATCTTCATGAAATGGTTTACGGCATCGAACGAAGCCAGCCTGCGGAATCCTAAGTTCTTCGAACTGCTTCAGGTCGCTGTCACATCGCTCCGAGCCAACACAAGTCTCGATCCGCATGTACTATATGAAGGCGATGAATGTCCTGCTCTGGCGTGGTTACGTGACCAGGGTGTCACGATCGTGCCAACGCGGCTGACATTCTACGATGCGCTCCGCGAGTTCATGCTGCCCAACTACCGGGAAATACACATCACCTGCCGCGCTGGGGCGTTCCTGCGAACTGAACTTGCTCCCTCGATTCGAAGATTTGGCATCCTTGACCCTTACGTCTTCTACACGGATTGTGACGTGTTGTTCGCTTCGGATATCCGGCTGGAGCATTGTCGACCGAAGTTCTTTGCGGCATCGGGAAAGAAAGTCGGAGGGCGAACACGCCTGCGGATTGGCGGGCACTATCACATCAACTCCGGTGTGATGCTGATAAACGTTGAGGCTATGCTCGATCGCTACGACGAGTTTAAGAGGTTCATTCTGGGCAACGGTCTGGGAATGAAACGTCCGGCCGATCCCTTCATGCAAAAGAACCTGTTTATGTCGGATCAGGTAGCTCTGAACCTATTCTACCGGGGAAAGATCACTCGTCTTGGAAATGAATACAACTGGAATCCGAGTGGCGGAATCAATCCGATTGCGAAGGTCATTCACTTCAATGGACTGAAGTGGAACCAGTGGGACGAATTCTGCAACCAAACACTCGGGCAAGAGCTACTGGACCATTATGCCGGACTCGTTAATCGGGATCGCGCCTCGTACGAGCACTATGCGAACCAGGCACAATCCGCTTATAAACAACTCTCGTAACCTGGTACCAAGAGCAGAGTCGAGGGAGTTTTCATTTGATCAGAAACCTGATGCGAAGGGCGGGCCTAGCTGCCCGACAGGACAGCTTCATTCTCGCCAATCGAGGCTCCGTATCCACGGGAGGGGTGCTGGACGATTTGCTCTTCGAATTCGCGCTGGCACAGATCCTTAGCACGGTTGAATCTCCGTCCATCGTCCAGGTGGGTGCCAACACGGGCGACACCAGTCACGACATGCGTGAGCAGTTATTGAAGTCACGAGCAGCGGCGCTTCTGGTCGAACCTCAGCCGGACGTGTTTCAAATCCTCTCCGCCAACTACGCGGATGTCCCGACGGTCAGGCTGGCAAATGTCGCGTTGAGTAATACCGAGGGTACACAGGACCTCTTTAAGATTTCGCAGTACGCCGACCAATTCCACAAGTCGGGAAGGATTTTTGGCAACAGCATCGCTTCTTTCGATGCGGACCACCCCTGGGAGTACTTCCTGAGAAATGCGACAGAGGCGGGGCAGGGTCAACCGAAGGGAAAGATCCTGGAGTCAGTGACTGTTAAGTGCCAAACCTTCGGCGACCTTGCTGCGGAGCATGCAATCGGAAAAGTTGACGTGCTTGCAGTCGATACCGAAGGCTTTGACTTCGAAATCATCAAGATGGTTGATAGCGCGGGACTCGCTCCCATACTTATTAAGTATGAACACAAGCACTTGCCAGGTGGGTTGGTGGGTGCTCATCAATCGTGGCAGTTCCTGGTTGATCGTGGCTACAAGATTGTCGCCGTTCGAGCCACCGGAGACACAGTCGCGTGGAAAACCAGCGGTTAGACTCACGTGGTACTCTCTCACGATCGCTCGAACAGGCCGTTGATTCGTTTATCGGCGAGGGACTCGCCAGGGCAGCGGCATCGCTTCCATCGGCCCACTTGAACACGCGGTTCGCAGCTACCGAGGACACACTATGCCATCCTGTTTAGGGTGCCACCGATTCGATGCTTCAACTCAGAGTTGCTCGGTACCAGTCGGATCGCCTGGGCGCAAATGCGTAATTGCGTTGCTTGAGAAACGACTGGCAACCCTTACCGGCAAAAAGGTCTGCGAAATTGGTCCGGGAACTGTAACAACAGCTAAGGATATTCTAGAGGCGAATGGCAACGAGTGGTTTGGCATCGAACCACAAGCGGTTGATTATGAGGGAAGGCCAACTGTAAGAACACATGAGGGAACCGTCTCGAGTATCCCTTTTGAAGACGAGTCGATGGACTACGTCCTGGCCAATCAGTCGATGGAGCATTGGTATGAGTTCAAGACCTCTTTCCGTAAAGGTCTCTCGGAAATCCATCGGGTCCTGAAGCCCGGCGGCTTTGCGAATCTAAACGTCCCGATACACTTGCACGGCCATGGAATCTTTGTCCGTGGCGAGTTGTCCAGGATCAGGTCGTTGTTTAGTGCGTCCCAGTGGGAAAGCGTTGAATTCGAGGAGTGGCGACGAGAGTACGAACCCCTCGACAAATGGGTTGGCTGGCCCCTTGGCAAGATACCCGACAGGAAAATACCGTCGGCAGACACGGCATCTACCTGGATACTTGAGATCATTGTGAAGAAGGCTGCAGTATCTCGGAAGAGATCCTTGATTGAGGAAGTTGGCCCTTGGTGGATCGACCGCAAGACAGATTTGCACCGTATCTTTCGCGTACACAGGACCAGTAGGGCGCTCAGCCGCAGGGTCGACGGAGTTAAGTCCGTACTCGGTAGGAAACAGGATTGACTGGTTCCAGGGCGACGCTAAGACCGTTCGCCTAACAGACAGCTCTCCACTGACTAGTCATACGGTCTAAGGATTGCTCGAGTAATAACTGTCCTGTTTTGCCTGCTGATCATCACGGCGGAGCGTGATGGCTACATTGAATTCGCGACAGTTATTACTCGAACGGTCCTAAGAGTTCATTTGAAGATTGCGATCATTCAATACAGTTCCAACTTTGGGGGCTCTACGATCAGCAGCGAAATGATTGCTGAGGCCATACTGGACGAAGGGTGGGAACTGGACATCGTATTCGGCTTTGATGGACCGTTTGTGCATCGGATGGCCGGTCCGAACTGCCGTGCTCACGTGGTTCCGCATCGCAACTGGTTGCGTCGTCCGGGGCTTATTCGCTTCCTTCGCAATCGACGTGACGAACACCACGCCTCGGCGGCAATCGAGTCGCTGTTTCGCGAGATTCAACCTGCACTCGTCTACGTGAATTCTCTGGTCAGTTACGCCGCCGTGCGTGCGGCTGTTCGGCTGGGAATTCCCGTTGTCTGGCATATTCGTGAGCTGTTCGCTGATGAGATGGGCGAATTGCACTGGCCAACTCCCTGGGCCAAGCCATGGATTCGCCGAATCATTCATCAGTCCGCGACCAGTATCGTCGTGAATTCAAACACTGTGCGGCGCAATGTGCTTGGCACAAACGTGTCCGGAAACATCACTGTCATTCCCAACGCCGTCCCGGATTCGTTCTTTGAGTCTCAACTTTCTGCCGAAGATGCTCGTCGTACGTTGAAATTACCAAGCGATGTCCCGCTGGTCGGTTTTCCGGGAACACTGCGTCCCGTGAAGGGACACCACTGCTTGCTGGATGCCGTTCCTGCCATTCTTTCGGTCGAACCTGATTGCATGTTTGCCGTCAGCGGTGTGAACGACTCCCAGTATTCCCGTGATGTGATTGATCGTGCAAGGCTCAGCGAGTTTGGCGGTCGAATCGTGTTTACCGGTGCGATGAACGACATGCGGACATTCTATCGCGCATGCAATGTTTGCTGCATCGCTTCGGAGTCAGAATCGTTCGGCAGGACGGCCGTCGAAGCGTTCGCCTGCCGAGTGCCGTTGGCGTCAACAACGTCAGGTGGACTGGCTGACATCGTCAAACACAATGTCAACAGCCTCGCAATCGATCGCGGAGATGCTGAACAACTTAGTCGGGCCGTGCTTACACTTCTTCAGGATAATAGGCTGGCCGAACGACTTGCCACGACTGCTTTCGAGGATGGAATCAGGCTCTACAGCCAGACAACATGTGCAAAAGCTGTGACGTCTGTCATTCGAGAAACGATGTGCAATTCCGGTTCCGTGGTTGCATAACGCATTGTATCGAAAGAAGTATGAACCCGAACACAGCAACTGAGATGGGTGCGGTTACAGTCGTATGCCCGGACTGCATGGGCACGATGCGATCGACGATTGATACGGTTACCTGTGACTCCTGTCTGCGATCGTTCGCAGTCGCCGATGACATTCCTGTTCTGAGGCAGAATCCTGACACCTATTATGGCGAATTCCCTCAGAACGAAATGCACAAACTGCTGGAGGCGTCGAGAATCGATCTGGAGGGTTCGATCCGTCGCTACCTGCGACAGAGGGATTCACCCCCGAGGCTTGGCGAGTACATCCTCGGTCGTGGCCGCGCTGGTTGGCAGTTTCTGCTGCCGGTTGATCGCAATTCCAAAGTGCTGGACCTCGGTTGTGGCTGGGGCACGCTTGCGTGGAGTCTTGCCCAGTTTTGCGGCCATGTCGTCGCTTGCGACAGCACGCTGGAGCGTATGCAGCTGCTGGGGATGCGCAAACAAGCAGATGGGCTGAACAATCTTCAGCTGGTCTGCGCTGGTGACAGTCAATACCTCCCTTTCCCAAATAATTCTTTCAACGCCGTGGTCGTGAACGGAGTGCTGGAGTGGGTACCCAGTGGTCTGCCAGGCAATCCTCGCCAGCTACAGACTGAGTTTCTTCACGAAGTCCGCCGGGTTCTCAAGCCCGATGGGTGTCTGTTTCTGGGGATCGAGAATCGGTACGCATGGAAGACATGGGCAATGAATGCAGATGGACATACGGGATTACGGTTTGTTCCATGGCTGCCCCGCGTCCTTGCTGACTTGTACTCACGACTGAACCGAAAAGGGGGATATCGAAACTACCTCTACGGCCCAGGTCAGTATCGCCGGTTGTTGTCCGACTGTGGATTTAGCGACACGCAGTTCTATGTTCCGTATCCAGGCTATCATCATCCCGTACGAATGATTGACCTCCGCGAAACCGATCAATTGGAACAGGCATTTACGCGTCAGGAAATGGGCAGATTCCGCCGACTCCGGCAGGCTGTTAAAGGATTCCTGTCAGCACGTTTCCCTGACGCGTTCGGAATAATTGCCAGTGATCAGAAACGCGACTCGTACCTGGAACGTCTGCTGACTCATCTTCGAGAAGAAACCAGAGAGACGTCGACTGCCAAACCAAACCGCTTCACGTATCGCATGAACGGCGAAATGGGCATTGTAACCGTCATCGTTCGCGCACCGGGCGAACCATTCGTCTTGAAACTTCCGATTCACGATCGCGGCCTGCAGGAACTGCGATCCGAGACACGAATCCTTAAAGAGGTGCACGAAGAATCCGGTCACCCGCTCTCAGTTCTTGCGGATTTGTTCGCGAGGGTCAGATCGGATGGCGAGTTTGGTCGGCAAAGTTATTTCGCACATTCGTTGTTGCCAGGAGTGAGTGGCGACCATATTCCGACCTCATCCGCCGTGTTCGACA
>JBDOMX010000485.1:0-2913 GCA_039831615.1 Planctomycetaceae bacterium | reverse complement strand
AAATCGCGGGCTGACCCGGTCGTCGGGCTTGGCATCGTCATACGCGTAGTCCTCAGGGAACACTGTCGAGCGAGTGCTGTCGAAGACGACTCGTTCCATGTTCGGCTGAAGCAAGGTGACGAGATTCGCTTTCGAGAAACGTTCATCGCGGAGCGTTATCGCCGGCTTGCGAGTGTCGACACGCTCAAAGGCCGTTGAGCCAAAGAACGATGCCATTTCGTAGAAGTCGCGCTGAGTCCATTCGGCGAAGGGATGGTCGTGGCACTGAGCACAGGCAACATTGGCCGCGAGAAAAGTGGTCAGCGTGTTGGAAAGGCTGTCCAGCGGCATGCTGGCATCGCGCAATAGGTACGCGGTGGCTCCATTCGCTCCGAGCCGGCCCTCTGCGGTCAGCATGTCATGGACCAATTCGTCCCACGGACGATTCTCCTGAAGTTGCGTCTTCAGCCAGGTGTGAAAGGTCCAGGTCTTACCAATACGGTAATAGTCGTCCTTTACACGAAGCATGTCTCCCAGCCAGTTGAACATGTGAGACTCGTGGCCGGGAGACTCCAGCAGCTCATCGATCAACCTGGCTCGACGGTCTTCGCGGGTGTCGGCGTAGAAACTTCCAAGTTCCTTATCAGTCGGAATTCGACCAATCACATCCAGATACACGCGGCGGACGAATTGAACATCGCTGACCGGCGGATTCGGTTGTAGTTCGTGCTTCTTCAGATCAAGCCGAATGATCGCGTCAATTCGCGAGGAAGCGTCGACCGGATCGTCAGCACGTGCATCAGTTGTTGCGACTACGAGGCCCAGTAGCAGGCTGCAATATCTGATTGGTCGCGGAGTCATTGACATGATTACTAATTGGAGATGGTGTTCTAGTGTTGGGAGGTTGTTACGAAACCGAGTCGGGACAAAGTCCCAACCTACTGCTGTTCTGAGACCACGACCCGGATCTGATCGACAGCTGAACTCGCTGAAAGGTCAAGCGACAAGGTGTGACGGTCACGACTGAGCGTCACGAAGTCGCGTCCCGAATCCGGCAGGTCCTCCGGATGGGATGGCTCAATGCCCCGCCCTGAATTCCCGTAGTCTCCCAACGGGTCTCCGAGGATTTTGTCCGTTCTGGTCAGCAACTTAGTCCCGCCAATCAGTCCGAGAATCGGCCGATCAAACGTTATCTGGCCGATGATTCGCGCTGCGTCGGATTCTTCTCTGGTGAAGTCACCAATTGGATTGAGTTGCAGCAGGTAACTGCGAATCGCCCGCCCGGCGGCGATCGGACGCTTATGCTTGCGGCGAACACGAACGTACTGCCCAGGTTTCGTCACGTCGACTTCGATATCCGATTTCAGAACGACGTGCGAACGCTCAGGAAACACCAGAATGTGTTCACTGTCCTCGTACCTTCCCGGAACAAACCTGGGACCGGGCGACACAAACTTCATCAGGCCTGTCGCCTGAAGGACACCGGAAGTCACTGGCCACGCGTCTTCGTAACGTTCTGTCGAATAGTCAACTGAATCAATTGAGTCGGCTTCGGGTCTGGATCGAACCGCATTTCCTTCGCGGACAAGCTGAGGCGTATCTGCGCCGTCAGTAAGACTGACCTCGACTTCACCTTCAAAAACACAGACGTCCGTTTCGCCGTCTGTTCCCACAGAGACTCCAAACGACGTACCGAGATCGACGACGTCCATTGCGGGCGTTATGACTTCAAATCCTATGGCAGACTCCGGAATAGACGCAGTCAGGATTCCGCTTCTCAGCCTCGTTCGGTCAGCCGACAAAACCTCGAATTCGGCCGGCCCCTGAAGTGTGACCGTGGCACCATTGTGAAAATCCAACCGTGCCAGGCCGACCTCCAGATGTAATTTACCTTTTCCGATCGCGTCGCCCGGCAATCGCTCTTCGCTTCCCCATCTCGCATGGGATGTGTACGCCAGTGTGGCAATCGCGGGAGCGGTCTCATCGCGTTGGGGGGGAGTGCCAGGCCAATTAAATACAAGGAAAAGCGATGCAGCTGTAGCCAATACCGCCAATGTGATTGCTGTTGCCCGCCGTGACGACCGGAAGTGTGACGCTGTGTTCGCTCCAGAGCCGCCCGCGGGAGAATCGAAGCAGCCAGATTCTGGGGGACTGTTCGTAGCGAGATCAGCAGCGTTGCCCGATTCGACTGCACGACCATGTTCATTAATCAAACCTGCCAGCAGACGCAGGTCGTTGAATTGCCGAACGCGATCAGGTGAGTTTGCAAGGTCGCGATTCAGCAAATCAAGATCGCAGGCATCGATCGCGTCTTCCAGATACAAGGTGGCCAGACGTAGGAATTCTTCATCCTTCATGAGATGGGGTCCCCCGTGTCGAGTGCAGCCAGCTTCCTTTGAATGCACTGGGAAAGCGTGACGTAGATGCGCTGCAGAGCCTTGTACACAGCCTCTGGCTTGCGACCGAGCTTCTCAGCCACCTGATTGCCGCGCAAACCCTCAAAGTAACGCATCCTGATCGTTTCACGTGACTTTTCGCTCAATCCGTCAAGGCAGTTGTGAAGTGCGTCTGCTCGCAGAGGCATATCACTGGTGTCGCGGCGTTCAAGCTCCGCGTCCACAAGATCAAGGATGGAGTCGTCAAGCAACGTGACTTGGTACTTTCGTTGACGAATCAACTCGTAACATCGGTTTCGAAGCACTTTCCACGACCAATCACGCAGATGTTGAGGACCCTCAAAAATGCCATCATTCTCGAACACTCTTGCCAACATGTCTTGATAGGCATCTTCTGCAAGCTGCGATTCGCGCAGGATCGACCAGGCCAGGGCGACCTGTTTCGTGCGATCAGGCATAAGAATGCCGAGAATTTCAGTATGGTCCATACACTACATCATGCGCAATATGGAAAGTGTGGACATGCTTTTTGAAAATA
>JBDOMX010000564.1:0-2913 GCA_039831615.1 Planctomycetaceae bacterium | reverse complement strand
GCCAAGCAGTTCCGCGACGCTGACGACGGTCAGTTTTCTGAGACGTGCATCGGCCGCCTGCAGGCAGCTGTTTGTGACCACAACTCCGTCCACATTGGCTTCGTTGATGCGTTCGATCGCCGGACCGCAGAAGACGCCGTGCGATGCGCTGATGTACACTCGACTCGCCCCGTGATCTTTCGCGACCTGGACCGCTCCGCAAATTGAGCCGGCCGTGGTGATCATGTCATCGAAGATTAACGCTGTTTTGCCGTCGATGGGACCTCCAATCAGATTTGCCTGGCGAGTCTCCAGGGCATTTGATCGCCGCTTATCCACAATCGCCAGCGCACCGCCCAGGTGTTCCTGATGGTACAGGCTGCGTTTGATGCTGCCTTCGTCCGGACTGACGATCACCAGGTCATCCCTTGGAATATCGAGTGTTTTAAAGTGCTTGTCGAGAATGGGGGCAGCATACAGATGATCCACCGGGACATCGAAAAAGCCCTGAATCTGTGCGGCGTGGAGATCCATCGTGAGGACACGGTGGGCCCCCGCGTTCACGATCAGATTTGCGACCAGCTTGGCAGTGATTGGAACGCGGCCGGAATCCTTGCGGTCCTGGCGGGCGTACCCGAAGTACGGCACCACGGCCGTGATTCGCGATGCACTCGCTCGACGACAGGCGTCGATCAAAATCAGCAGCTCCATCAGTGTTTCGTTCACTGGCGGAGAGGTGGGCTGAACCAGATAGACGTCGCAGCCGCGAACATTCTGGTTGAGTTTGACGCTGATTTCACCGTCGGGAAAATTGCCGGTATCGACGTGCCCCAGTGTGATTCCCAGATATTCGGAGATTTCAGCGGCCAGCTGTGGGTTGGCCCGGCCGCTCAGAATCGTCAGTCGTTCGTACATCTCCGGATTACGTCCTGTCTACAGCGTATGACGCTGATACATGTCCGCGGAGGAAGGGCCAGATCCGATCAACCATTTCCCGCGCGAGACAGCTCCCGCCACGACTTTTCGAAAACTGCTCGATTCATCAACAACGAGCAGGTCATCAGTCAACAGATCCAGTGGTTTGTCAGGAACAAAGATGAGGATTCGTCCGTAGCTGGAGTCGCCAGACTTCAGGGAACGGCCGAGCATTCCGAATTCTGGCGAATCCGGCTACCCTCAACTTGAGCTTTGACAGACCACTAAATCGTGACGTAAACGGCATGCTTAGTCAAATAGCGATATCTGAGAGAAATAAGAAGGCTTAGGGATCTGGGAGCATTGCGTGATTTGCTGTAGTGCACAGATCGACGGGTGTGGCTGTGATCCGGCCTTCCAGCACGTGGCTCACGTCGCAGCTTCCGGTCGTGCCTCGACGGCGAAAATCCGAGCTGTACTGCAGAACGGTCGCATTTTCACTGGTTTCTTTGGTCTCAAAACCAATGGCATGTGACAACAGTCCCATGGGAGCGACAGCGAATTCGAGGGGATGCTGATCGTCCGAGATGGACGGAAAATTGACGTTCCAGAATTGTCCTCCCGGCAGGCGATATTCGTCGGAAATCAGTTTGGCAACGATCCGGCTGACGTGCTGTGACAGTGCGTCCCAGTTGATCAGGACGTCTGGCCGAATGTACCTCGAAATGGCCAGGGACGGGATTCCCATGATGGCAGCTTCGCGGGCGGCGGCGGCGGTGCCCGAATAATACAGATCGACTCCCAGATTGGCTCCGGGATTGATCCCGGCGACGACAAAATCCGGTGGCTCCAGGTTCAGGCCGCGCAGTCCGAGTCGAACGCAGTCCGCGGGTGAGGAATGGGCGATACAAATCTCGCCGAATGGCTCGATGGTTCGACGCTCCACGCGGAGATCATCTCGAGTGTTGACGGCGTGTCCTTTGGCACTGTGACACACGGCCGGTGCCACCACGTCCACTTCTCCGATGACGGAAAGAGCCCTGTACAGCGCTGCCAGACCGGGAGCGTCGAATCCGTCGTCGTTGGTAATAAGGAATCTCATTCGACCCTGGGTTTCCTGAACGATTTTCAAATCAACCAGCCGGCCACGTCTGCCGGCGAACGATCTCTGTGGAACGTTTGGCTGTTTCCAACGTCTTGATTGAGTATGAATCTTATCCAGGAATCAGCGGCTGTCACAGTGCGTGGTGCATGTCACTGGCCACATCCGCTCGTGTGACGGTGAAATGGTGTTGCGACGCACTGCTGGCTGGGTGCCTGTCCCGGTTCCAGGAGACAGGTCGTACCGCCGTCAAACGGGGCACCGTCGACGCTGGCAGCGTCGGTTTTGACAGGGAACAGTGGCTGCCAACGAACAGCACCGCTGAGTCACCGTTGTGCTGCGGATCGGAGTTCTGGTTTGCGAACCAACGAAAGAGTTGGGACATTTCGGCCATGAGTCAATACTCGTGAGGATCGCTCTCCAGAACTTCTGTCAGCCGCAGCAAAGCACGTCGATGTCGAGACTTCACTCCTGAATCGGTGAGGTCAAGCACCGCCGCAATCTCGGTGATCGAGAGTCGCTCGAGATGGAACATCATCAGCACTTCGCGATCAACACATGGCAGCGCTTCCAACGCGGTGCGAAGTTGGGTGCGGTATTCCTTTTTCGCTAAGCACTCACTGGGGCTGGGCGTCTTCGACGCGAGGCGACCCATCAGTCCATCGACGGAAGCCTCCGACAAAGTCGGTCTGCATTGAGCCTCCCGTGTGACCGATCTTTTCCGGGTCCCGATATGCTGCTGATGGAGCCGCATGATTCGGTCCCACGCACTTTGTCGCAGCCATGGATAAAACGGAATGGGTCGAGTCCGTATGTAGTCAGGGAGCCGGCGCGACGCTTCGATCAGCCTCTCCTGCACAATGTCGGATGCGTCGACACGCTGTCTGACTCGTTCGTCGATGCGCAAACTGATCGTC
>JBDOMX010000103.1:0-2913 GCA_039831615.1 Planctomycetaceae bacterium | reverse complement strand
AACGACGAGTGACCAAAATAATCTGAAGGGCCGAAACTATGTCATTTCCCGTTTGTCTCATGCGATCGTCTGCGGGCGGTTCCAGTCCTGATGCCACTGATCGCATTCATGCGGGTCAGCATCGCCGAGTTGATCCGGTATCGCTCAGTTTCCTGCTTCTGACGCTGGTTTGTCTGGGGTATTCACCAGCTTGTGCTCAGAGTCCTGGCTTTGCCAAAGACCCGGTGATCGTGGAGTACGATGCTGACCCCACCTGGCCTCAATACCCGGCGGACATTACCAGCAAGGGTTGGACATCGGGCATCGCGATCGACAGTCACGAGCACATCTGGTTCTTCAAGAAGGGTGACAATCCTGTCCAGGTCTACACCACCGACGGTGAGTTCGTGCGTTCCTGGGGCAAAGATATGTTCGACAACCCACACCACCTTCGCATCGATCACGAAGACAATGTCTGGGTCGCGGATTTCGGACTGCACGTCGTGCAGAAGTATACTCCCGAAGGCGAGCTGCTGCTGACCCTGGGAACAAAAGGAGAATCCGGCGAAGACGAGACTCATTTCTTTCGGCCCACCGACATGGCCATCACTCCGAAGGGAGACATCTTCGTCACTGATGGATACGGCAACCGTCGCATCGTTCACTTCGACAGCAGCGGCAGTTTTGTCAAAGCATGGGGCACCTATGGGTCAGCCCCAGGTACGTTCGTCCTGCCGCATGCAATTGCCCTCGATTCAGCCGGCAAACTCTACGTCGCTGATCGGAATAGTGGGCGCATCCAGATCTTCAATCAGGAAGGAGAATTCCTCGACCAGTGGTCGAATCTGATTATGCCCTGGGGCCTGTCGATTAATTCGAAGGATCAAATCTGGGTCTGTGGTTCCTCGCCACACTGGTGGCTGCGGCACGACGAATACCCTGAGTATAAAGATCAGATTTTTATGCGGTTCGACACCGACGGTCGCGTGCAGCAGGTCTGGACGATCCCACTGGGTGATATCGGTGAGGATAAGAACAACCCGGATACCTCAAAGTTGCTGCCTGGCGAGGCCGTGGGGGTCCACTGCATTGTTCAGGACAAGAATGGGAACCTGTACGTCGGTGACATTTACGGGGAACGTGCTCAGAAATTCATCCCGGTGACGACACGTCCGGTCAAGGCAGACGAGTAATGACTGTGGTGAACGGACGCTGTCATCGTTCGACAGCACTGCTGCTCACTGCTGTATTCATCGTTGTCCTGCAGTCCGCTGCCACAGCGGTCGAACAGGCATCCACCGCACCGTTTCGGCTCAACGATCGAAATCAGGAAGCTCCGTTTTGCTATGTTGCCGGAAGCCGTCGCGACTGGCCTGTTGCGTCCGGTGTCGTCGCGACGGGTGACCACGTGACACTCTTGATCCGCCAACAGGATGAGACTGTCGTGACGGGAAATCCGGTGGTGACTGGAGGTCTGACGATTTCGATCACCGACGAGGGACGTCTGGTGGTGGAATCAAAAACTGCGGATGACGTTATGGCGCTCCAGGTTGATATTCGTCATGAGTCGAACACTGAGAGCTTTCAAACTCAGACGCTGCAGCTACGTTGCGCTCCCGCAGTTCGTCCGCTGACGTACCTCGCCGACTTTGGTGATGATATCATTCGTATTTTCGGGGCGGCGAATAATACCTGGAGGCCGATCACTCAAGCGGGTTTCGATCAGTACTTCAGACGGCTTCAGGCTCACGGAATCACGCGACTGATTGTCTGGCAGAGCCCGTTTCCGTACATCGCAGATCGCCGGAACTATTCTGCAGAAGACTGGGGCCGCTATGAGGGACAGGCAAATGCAATTCTGCAGAACGATGAACTGACGGCAGGAATCAGGGAGCGACCAGGCTTCGCCGCCTATGGCTGGATTCGCCAGTTGATGGCACTGCGACTCATGCCTGATTTCGGGGAGATGCTGTCAAGGAGCGCCAACGCACATGGAATCAAACTGACCGCCAGCTTCCGACCTTTCGAAGCGGCGCTGACGAAGTACTACGTTGTTCCCGCATTTGACGAGACCGGCCGCTTCCTCTGGAATTTTCAGCCACTTTGTTCGCCAACCGTCAACTATCATCCGGACGAAATCGGCTTTGCCCACTATCGCGAAGTGCTCCGCGAAATGGGCCATGCCGATGCAGCGGAACTGACCACGATCATCCTGCCGGGCATAGGCAATGCTGCTGACCTGGCAGAAAGAGCCCAACAGGGACAGACAGACATGGAGGTCGTGCCGTCTCCTTTTGCACCGTTGGCCGGTGCATCATTCGTGTTGGTGCGTCAGCAGGATGGCCAGTTCCAGCTGCAACGCTGGCGTGACATCCAGGTGAAAGCGCTTGCACTACTGCAGCCACTGAAGAATCTTCAGTTCGAAAGCCGCGACACGGGCCTTGTGATTCGGAATATTTCGATCCCCGATGATTCCGGATACCTGTGGATTCGTCAGTCCGCGGATTCATCGGTCGAATTCACGGTGTCGGCGGAAACTCCGGCAGTCATGTATGCCGAAGCTGGCAATCGGCTGGGCGGTGAGAATCTTTTCTTCGCATGGAACGAGACATCTGACCAGCCAGAGCCAACTCGAGTGCACGGAATCCCACCGGACGGCCACTACCATGCGGAGTTTCAAGCAACGGAAGCCAGCCTGGCCCGGTGTCTGGCAGGTCCGCCACGTGTGACACTGCACGACAAGCAGCTGGTGATCAGTCTCGGCAAAAAGTACTCCGTGGAAATGATTGACTTCAATCAGCCTGCCAGCCGGCAGTTTGCCGTGAAACAACTGCACACGCTGTTTGACCTGTCCGCGTTTGACGACATCATCATCAACACCCACAGTCACACTCAACTGGCAGGGTACCTGGGTGATGACGGCAATTCCATTCG
>JBDOMX010001080.1:0-2914 GCA_039831615.1 Planctomycetaceae bacterium | reverse complement strand
GACGTTCAGGACGCCGGAGGGCGGTGAGATCAAATGTCGCATGGTCGAACAAATCGGGCGTTTGCTGGTGGACGACATTTACTTCCCGGACGGCGACAATCAGGTGCTGTCGCTGCGGGTCCAGTCAGCACTGCAGATTCCGATCGCTGAATTCACGGTGGCGTGGCGTGCCAGTGATTTGACCGCGTTGAAAGAATCATGCTCAACCGCATTTGACCGCATGGTTCTGAATCATTTCTCGACGTTTCCAACGGATACCGTTCATCTGGGCGACCGGCTCGACACGGCTTTGCGGAGCACGCGCGTGACCCAGGAACGGGCCACGGTGCATATGGGCATGGCGTCATCCGACACAGCGGAAGTCCACCTGATTCAGGAACACGGCCGCTGGGTGATCGACGACATTTCCATCCCGGAACCGGATGGTCAGGAGACTCGCGTTCGGGCGCAGCTGAGGCAGCAGGTCGCCAACAACATGTTGGCGCGCGCGCCAGGACCAGGGCGCGCTCCGGGATCCACGCCGAATCAAACGCCAATCCGCACAGAGCAACTCAGAGAAACACGTGCGGTGGAGGTCATTCGACAGACGGGTGGCACGTTTGATGATCAGGGTGCAGAGCAAACGGCCGTTTTTGAAGTCTACGGACCAGACTCCGCGGGCGTGACCCAAAAACTTCAGGAATCCCGGTTGACTGGTTCTGAATTGAATTTGGCTCCGGAAGTCCGTGAACCGAGCACCCCACAAATGGCTCGGACCACTGAGACCGAAGAAACTCCCGAGCTGAAACCCGTTCCCAAAACTGATCCCCCCCTGGACGACGGCGAGTTCATGCACTTCGGGCTTGGCACCGGGAATGCAAAAACGACCAAAGACCGCGGCGGCGATCGCAGTCGATCTGCCGTCGACACTCCCGGTCTGAAAACGCTTGATCTGGGGAAGAATCCTGTGGTCATCGACTGACGGCCCCGGCCGAGGAAAAGAATCAGGATTCCCGGTTTCGGGTCGATCAACGGCCACTGGAATTGGGGAATTGCTTCTGCTAGGCTTGCCCACACGACGATCCGGAAATGAGACTTGAGCGGTGCGCGCTGGCAGTCCGCTCCGGGCTGCCGGGCCAACTTCACAACGCTCAGCAACGCACACACCGGGCTGCGGCCTTACGGAGACGGGAAAACGATGGCGAAAAGCCGACTCAGCATGCGAAGAGAAGTCGAGGCTGCGGAAGCAGCTGAGGAGAACAAGCCAGCTAAGAAAAAAGCCGCAAAGAAGAAGGCGACCCGTAAAAAGGCAGCGCCGCGTGCACGTCGAGCTAAAGAACTGATTCCTCGCCGACGTCTGGTGTGGGTTGTGTACAGCAGCACGATGCGCGAAGAAGGTCGCTACCTTTACCATGAGCGGGACAAAGCGGACGAAAAGCTGGAACAGCTGATGTCCAAAGGAAAACGCCGCTACTTCATCCAGCCGATCAAGGAACCGCTGGATTCTGAAGGAGTCCCCATGGACGAGGAAGCAGCTGCAACTCCCAAGGTGGCTGCAAAGAAGGCCGCGAAGAAGGCTCCGAAGAAGGCCGTCGACAAAGTGGTCGACGAGGAAAAGGACGAGTAGTTCGCAAAGCACTCACCTTCAGCAAATTCGACTTCGGGATGCGTTGTGGAACGCCGGCCGGTATTCGAAAAATCGACGTATCAGTGACCCCGGCTGCTGGTCAAACTGATCCCGACTGTCTCCGTGGTGGACGTGATTTCTTTGGTTCATCGTGCTTTGAGCCGGGAAGCCAGGCCGGACGTTTTGAGCGGACGATCGCATGCCTGCAAAACTGCTCATCTCTGTTCGGAGCCTTCGCGAAGCTCAGGCTGCACGGGATGGTGGGGCAGAGATCATCGACGTCAAGGAACCGGCGAAAGGTTCACTGGGACGCGCCCATCCCGAAGTGATGGCGCAGATCGTGAAATTCGTTCGCAGCACGTCCCCGAGCACCATTGTTTCTGCCGCGTTGGGTGAAGTCAGTGAGTACACGGCAGCTCCGGCAGTTGCTCCAGCGGAGATACCACATCTTGATCTCCTGAAGTCCGGGCTTTCCGCTCTGCAATCGGACGACGTCCCGTGGCAGGACGCGTGGAGCAGATTTCGGGAGTCAGTGGTCACGAACTGTCAGGACGTGCGATGGGTGGCCGCAGCGTACGCGGATCACGAGAGGTCTCGTTCCCCTGGCGTGCTTGATGTGCTCGAAGAAGGACATCGAATCGGGTGTCCGGTCCTGCTGATCGATACATTTCAAAAGGACGTCACAAGCCTGCTGGACTGGGTCCCCATGCCCATGCTGGAGCAAATTCGGGATCGCACGCGAGAATACGGAATGCAGCTGGCATTGGCTGGCCGCATCACGACCACGCTGCTGCCGAAGGTCCTGGCGGTGGATCCAGACATCATTGCTGTGCGAGGTGCCGTGTGTGCACACGGTCGTCGCACGGCCACCGTTTCAACAGAACGTGTCGTGCAGCTCATGACGATTCTCCGACAGGCTGCCGGAATCGCCGCCGCACAATGAAGTTAAGACGATGCCGATACTGACCTCCACAGCATTCAACCAGTTCGAAGTGCTTTTGTGGGGCGCCGCCGCAGTGTTGTGCGCGGTCAAAGGTCTGTCCGACAGGACGGTTCGCCGCCATCTCCTGGCCGCCGCGGTGACGTTTCTGCTGTTTTCCGGTTCAGACGCCGTGGAAATTCAAACGGGTGCCTGGTGGCGTCCGTGGTGGCTGTTCGTCTGGAAAGCCGGATGTGTTCTGCTGGAGATCGGCGTGCAAAACGGACCCACTTCGGGGGCCAGATCGGCGTGTAAAATGGACCCACCGTATAGGACTCGCGAAGGTACTGGCGAATTTGCCAGTGGCTTCAAGGGTCAGGGATGCTCAC
>JBDOMX010000203.1:3228-13010 GCA_039831615.1 Planctomycetaceae bacterium | reverse complement strand
TGTCGAATGCGATCAAATTTACACCGGAAGGCGGACGAGTTCGTGTCAGTTCGCGGCTTTTGGAACAGTCGGAGGAAATCGGCCCGGATCAGCGGCCCGGATCAGCGGCACCGCCTGCTCCCGAAGATCAGCAGATTGAGATCACGGTGGAAGACACCGGCATTGGGATTCCGATGCAGCAGCAGGAAGACATCTTTGAAAAATTTCGTCAGGGAGCGACACTGCCGGGGGCACGTGATCACGCGAATCGAGAGTACGGTGGCACCGGATTGGGACTGTCAATCGTTCGCGAACTGTCGCGGCTGCTGGGGGGAGATGTCTGCCTGGAAAGTGAATTCGGCAAAGGCAGTGTCTTTACAGTGACGCTGCCGATGGTCGTGCGGTTGCTGGTGAAGGAGCCCGAACCGATGCTGGACAGACCGTCCGCGGTGCTCAGCGGGATTACATCCGTCGACCTGATGAATCCAAAAGGTCAACAGACATCACCCTCGTCCAACTCTGAACAGGATGCGTCCTGACCGATTTCACCGGCCCACGCGTTCGATCCGCCTGATCGTTGTTCGTCGGTTGCCGACAACGATGTGTGTCGGATTCGTGGCCAAACGCGGTTGACTGCCTGACGGAGCCGTTGACGCTGACGTCCCGCGTCGAAGCAAAATGAGCAGAATTCGTCAGAGTGGCCGCTGCGTCGTGAGCCGATCGGCAGAAACGGCCGATCCGACGTGGCATGGACCGCGGCTCACACCCGCAAAGTTTACCTGACCCGCAAACTCAACCCTTTCTTCGAAATTGATTCAAGTGTCAAACTCCATCTAATCGATACGATCGATACGAGGGAGCACTACCTGGTAACCCTCGGTCTGTGCTTTGCATTCAACGGATCTGACCGCTGACGAACGGCGGACATTGATCATACGAAGGGATGAGGAATGGGAATTCTGCAACACGCATCGAAGGCCCTGCTGATTGTCGCGCTTGTGCTCGCGCCGGTGACTGCAGACGACACACCGTTATCCAAACCTTCGCCCCTGCCTTCGAAAACGGCGCCGTCGGGAAAAATTCAGTCAAACAAAGCTGGCCGGACCAACAGGCAGCTCGCGGCCGATTCCAGGAACAAACGTGTCCTGTCAGTCACACGCCCGCAACGCGTTTCCGAGACGCTGTTTTTCTTGCCCAACAGCACTGTCGAGCATTCTTCGGAATCAACCGAAGAATCAGGGGCCGATCAGAAACGTCAGCGGATGCGGGTCGTTCAGGACAAGGCGCACGAAACGACTGGGCCATTGAAGGACGAGCCGGCACCGCGGCCAGTTCAGGAAGCTTCCGCTGCGGAATCATCCTCCGTGACACCGGCGGTCGCTGAGACTGCCAGTGACGCACCGTCAGAGGTGCAACAGGTTGCCGGACAGCTTGACGAACCATTTCCTCAGTTCACCGAAGCCAAAGAGGCTTCGGATCTGTCATTTGACGAAATCGATCTGCCGGAGTTTCACGTTCAGGATTCCGCAGACGATTCCGGATTTGAGCATGATGTCGCGTTTGACTCGCAGGACGAAGCGGCGGAACCGGAAATCAGCTTTGAAGCGGTCCCGTCCGAATTCGACGTCTCAGCTGGTCCCTCGGATGAGTCCGACGAGAGCACTGAAACGACTGTCACCGATGCTGTCACCAACACCAATGCCGTCCCCAACACCGATGGCGCCAGCCTTCCGTCTCAGCATACCGGTGTCCAGCGTCCTTCCGTTGAAGTGCACTGGACGCGAAAGGGGACATTGAACGTGGGGCAGAAGAGTGAGTGCGCACTCGTGGTCACCAACCGCGGTGACAGTCTGGTACGCAATGTCTCGGTTGAAGCAGCGATTCCCACCGGTGTAGATGTGGTGAGTGCGGTCCCTGAACCACAGCCCGGTACCGCCCGGTGGGCCGTGGGCGATTTAGCGCCCGGTGAAGCACGTTCGATACAAATGGTGATGATTCCTCGGCAGCGAGGAGACGTCGCGCTCAATGCCTTTGTGCGGTTCACGGGATATTCCACTTCGGTCCTGACCGTTCAGGAGCCGATGCTGCGGACCGTGTTGCAGGGGCCGGAATCTGTGACCGTCGGAGAGCAGGCGGGTTACCAGGTGCGAGTGGAGAATCCAGGAAACGGGACGGCTCATAATGTTGTCATCGAAGCACAGGTTCCCGAAGGACTGCAGCACAGAAGCGGCAGCGTCCCGCGAATTCATGTGGGGACGCTCAATGCGGGTGAATCACGGCAGGCTCTTCTGAATTTGACCGCACTGGACGGGGGAGAATATCAACTGGCTGTTCGAGCGATCGCGGACGGCGGCCTGACTGACGAAGCCCGAACAACGATCATGATCGCCAGGCCGAGCCTCGAAGTGTCCATTGCCGGTCCTGACACCGCCGCGATTGGTGAACCTTCGAACTACCAGGTCACTGTGACCAACACTGGAAATATTCCGTCGATCAACGTGCGAGCCAAATATCGGCTGCCGGAGGACGCACAATTCGTCCAGGCAGATCGAGGTGGTGTATTTCAGGAAGCGGATCGACTGGTTGACTGGTTTGCGGGAACGATCCAGCCGGGAGAATCGGCCCGCTATCAGGTGACACTCGCTGCGGGCGCCGCAGGAAACGCTCTGCATCGTGCGGGCGTGAAGTCCGAGCATACGGAAATTTCGATGGTCAGTCATTCCACGATCGTGCGGGGCGTGCCGAAGCTGTTTCTTGATGTCGCCACCGCGGAACCTGCACCGGCCATTGGGGAAGAGACCATCGTGCGAATCCTTGTGCAGAATGAGGGAAGCATGGACGCCGGCACAGTCGGTTTGATCTGCGAACTGCCTTCCGGTCTGGAATTCGTGTCTGCCGCAGGGCCATCTGATTTTCTGGACCAGAACGGCGTGGTGATTTTTCGATCAATTGAGGCCGTTCACGCCGGTGGAGAAGCGAAATATCTGATCCGCGCACGATGTCTGAGGGCCGGAAGCCACCGCGTTCGCGTTCGCGTCGGCACCCCATCGCTGCCGGAGCCGATCATCGGGGAAGGAACAGTGACAGCCGAAGAGGGACGTTAAGTGGTCGTCATCCGGCACGAGTGGTTTGTCAAAGCTTAAGTTGAGGGTAGCCGCAATTCCGAATGCTCGGTCGTTCCCTGAAGTCTGGCGACTCCAGCTACGGGCGAATCCTGATCTTTGTTCCTGACAAACCACAAGGAATTCGATCGCGGATTTCGCGACCTTGCCGTGGTGGCTTACGCAGAATACGCAGCTTAAGGTCATCTTGTTGAGGTTCCCGGTTTCTGCGACGATTTGTCCGGTCGCCTCTGCGAGATCCTTAGGTAATTCGGCTCCCATCCCGTTGCCAGCAGCAAACGCCACTGTATGTCGCTGAATAGTCGTTCGCCCCAGCCTAAACTCATGAGCGGACGAAGTCAGCTGACTTGTTCGGGAGTTCGATCCGTCGCTGCCGTGGTGATCCCCGCTGTGTTGCTCCTTATCGGTTGCCGCAGCACGCCCCGTGCGTGGACCGACAGTCGACCGCTTTCTCACAGTGTGCGAGCCGGTGATTTTGTGATCCGCAGCGATTTTATGATTGCTGAGGACGCTCCGATGATCCAGGAGCTCGAGCAGCTTCAGGTGGATATTACAAAGACGCTTGAGCTGCCAGCGCCGCGTGACCAGGTTGTCGTTTATTTGTTCTCCGGGGAATCCGCATACCGTCGATACATGCGGAAGACCTGGCCGGATCTGCCCGCCCGTCGGGCCTATTTCATCGGCACATCACGAGAGCTGTCTGTCTACTCGTTCCATGGCCCGCGGGTGGAAGAAGATTTGCGCCACGAGTTAACGCACGGCCTGTTGCATGCGACACTCGGAACCGTTCCACTTTGGCTGGATGAAGGCCTCGCTGAGTACTTTGAGGTGCGCGGAGACGTCCCTGGTGCTCCCCATCCAGAGCACGTGAGGACGTTGCAGCGTTCAGCCCGTAAGAATTGGAATCCGTCCATCGAGCGGCTGGAAGAAATCGTCGATTTTCAGAAGTTCGGCCGGCAGGACTACGCCGAGTCCTGGGGCTGGGTTCACTTTCTGCTGCATGACAATCCTGATGGGAAACAGGTTCTGCTGGGATATCTTGGCGATCTGAGGGAAGCGAAGGACGTCGGTTCGTTTCAAGCGAGACTACCGGCCAACAGCCACAAGCTGGCAGCCTACGTCGCTCATCTCAAGCGCACGCCAGGGCCGTCATTCCTTCGGCTTTAGAACCGATGACACGTTGGCAGCGTCAAACGGAAGCCAGTCCCATTCCCTGCCTGCCGTGTGAGCAATGCTGTTCAGGGGCGGTTCGGGGTTCCTCGTGCTGTCAAGTCGCGTTTTCGCAGTTACCATGGTTTTTACGCACACAGGTGGCACTGGACGCTTCAGCTGGGATGATCAGCAAACGCGGCAGCATTCGCATTTGATCGTTTCCAGTTCGTGACAGATCCTTTTTTGACCCGGGATTGACTCAGGGGTATGATTGGTCAAAAGCTGCCCGGCGCCAATTTGCGTCAATGGCCAGTTGGCAGAACCAGGGATCCGTTGTCCCTGTCAGAGCTTCGCGGGGTCGCCACGACGTTCTAATTGTCAAAAGGTCGGGGCTGCGTTTACAAATCTCCGTTGTTCGTTGTTGTCGGTCGCCCCGACCGGCAGGGCAGCAATCCATTGTCAGACGGACATTTCCTGACTCGAACGGATCCGTCGCGGTGCCATGATTATTCCGTCCGGCTCAAAACACGAAGAACCTGGGGCAGTGGATACCCCTCCTGTGGTGCCGCTGGCTGACCTGCCATTGGTCGCAGACCACCAGCAGACAGTCGTGACGTCGAGGGGCGACAGTACAGATTCCAGCGTAACGGCGGCCGATTCCGTCGATGTCCACTACGCGGATCCGGCCCTGGCGCTGTTCTCGGCGGATGGTTCAGACACTGTCCCCGGTCCCGTCCGACTGGAGCATTTTGAAGTTCGGCGTCGGATTGGGTCCGGAGGAATGGGCAAAGTCTTTCTTGCCGAAGACATGACCCTGCGCCGTCCCGTTGCTCTCAAGGTACTCAATCCGGGCTCTGCTGCGGAGCCGGCATTGCTGGCAAGGTTTCAGAACGAAGCCCGATCAGCGGCGTTGCTTCGTCACGACAATATTGCCCAGGTGTATTACACGGGCGCCAGTCAGGGCGTGCATTTCATCGCCTGTGAATATATTGCGGGCAGGACCATTCGGGACCTGATTGAAGAGCATGAAATCCTGCCGACAGATCTGGTTCTCAACTACGCGGTGCAGGCCACGCTGGCTCTCAATCATATGTATGCCGCCGGGGTGGTTCACCGGGATATCAAGCCCTCCAACATCATCGTGAGCAACGAAGGTCGGGTAAAAATCGTCGACCTGGGTCTGGCGCGCCGAGACAGCCCCGATTCAATCTGCGACATCACTGTGGCGGGAAGTACCCTGGGAACGTTCGACTACCTCGCCCCTGAACAGGCTCGAGACCCTCGCGAAGCAGATGTTCGAAGCGACATCTATTCTTTGGGATGCACGCTGTACCATATGTTGACCGGGCAACCGCCCTATCCTGAAGGGACAGCTCTGCAAAAACTGCTCGACCATCAGGGTAAGCAGGCGCCGGATCCGGCCCACATCAATAACCAGGTGCCGGACGATATCGCGGATATTATCCTTACGATGATGAATACTGATCCGGCCGATCGGTATCAGACGCCCGGGGAACTGCTGTCGGAACTGATCGAAGTCGCCACCGATATGGGGCTGCAGGGTGTTCCAGCGGACGGTGTCATCTGGCAGCAGGATGGGGAACCAGGTATTCGTGAGCATTCGGGCACCCTTGTATTGCTGGCCCTCGTTCTCGTCTTCTGTGTGACGGCCGTTACATTGCACCTCTCAAATACGGGCCCCGCCACGGACATGGGGACGGGGCAGTTCAGTACCCTGACCGAAGAGGAAATCAGTCGGACCCCCGATATTGCTGCGACAGAAGACTCGAAAGGGCCCGAGGCGGAAGAGACCGAAACTTCGGTGCCCATACCTGGTGTCTCAGGCGCCTTTCTCGTTCATTCTCCGAACGCCAGGCCGCAGGGTTATAAAACGCTCACCGAAGCGCTCGAAGATCCCCAGGAACGGATTGAGATTGAACTGACATTCGACGGCCTCTCGCCGATTCCATTGAAACGCCTGCCACGACTGGACCGGCAGACCGTCCATCTGTATGCGGCAGACGGCGTTCATCCCGTTTTGGAGTTTCGCGGGATTCGGAACGTGGCCGACGCAACCAGCCTGTTCACGCTGATCAATTCGAATATGACTCTGGAAGGAATTGCGATTCGACTGGTCCCCGAAGGAGACGCCATTGATGCGGTGTGGAGCGTCTTTGACTGTTCGGGCTCGACGTACCTGGACCTGCGGCAGTGCTCAATCGATATCGTAAATGCCGACGGAGCGACCGTGGACATTTGCCGGCTGAAAGAGTCCACGTCCGACAAAGATTCAAGTAACAGAAACGACGTGCAGCTCACTGACGTCGTGGTGCGTGGTGAGGCGGACATGTTTCACGTCGAGACGCGGGCGGACGGACAGATCCGGCTGAACAACTGTGGATTGGGATTGAACGGGCACCTCGTCAACAATACGGGAAGTTCAATGAATGGTCCGGGCAGTCTGGAGGTGATTCTGGAACATGTCACCTGCGTGCTTGGTTCTCCGCTCATTCGAATCTTTGAAAATGAGTTTCTCACCGCACGGCGAACCACGTCGGAGGTCCTGGTCACAAGTCGAGCCAGCGTCTTCTGCAGTACCGTTGACAGTGGGACTCTGATCATGTCACAGGGGAACGGATTACTGGATGAATTGAGAGAACTCCTGAACTGGAACGGTGATACCAATCTCTACAGCGGGTATGAGCTCTTCTGGAGGCTGCAGATACCGAACGAGCCGGATCTGGCCGACCTGGCATACACACTCGATGAATGGAAATCCCATTGGAACAAGAGATCCGAATCGCGGGAGAACAACGCTTTCCTGTTTGACTGGCAGGATGCAGCGTGGAAATCAGGGCCGGATGATCCGGACGAATCTTCGACGCTCGATCGTCTGCAGCCAGACTGGTTGCGAATCGATGGCACTCAATTCGCTGTCACTCAAAAGTTGCCCTACTATTTGAACCGCGAGGTCCCGGGTGTGGTTTTTCGCCGCCTGCCCAAGTTTCAGCAGCTGCCTGACCGTGCATTCGACGACGAGGTTGATCCAGCGCCTCCTGTGACTCAGTGACCCTGATCAATGCCTGAGGACTGTCTGGTCCTCGACGGAATGCGCACGGAATGTACCGGATGCGTGGATTATCACGCGTCGACTCCTGGTGGATGACAGTCACGTCCGCGGGATTTGGCCGAGTGCGCACCGGAATCGTGTGTCATCAGGCAAGTCACATGGCCAGCCGTCGATAATTCGCACACGCTGATCTGTGCCGTCACTCAACAAATTGCCGCTGACTGAAACGATGCTTTGTCGGCGGAGTGGCTCACTGGACTGAGGTCAGCGCACTTGCCTGCGAGGGAATTCTCATGCTGACCCGCGAAACATCAATTGACTCCATCATCCATTCCGACCAGGTGCCTACCTTACCCGAGGTCGCCATCGAGGTGCTGAGAGTGGCTGGTCAGGCCGAGCCGAGCCTCGACGAACTCACACGCGTCATTCGCATGGATCCGGCCATCGCCGGAAGGATTGTGCGATTCGCCAATTCGCCACTGTTCGGAATTCGCCGCACCGCCTCGACCATCGATTCTGCGGTGGTTCTGCTGGGAACAACGATGATCCGCACGCTGGTTCTGGGGTTCACGCTGGCGAAACAGGGGCCGGCGGAAGAATCACTGCGGCCGCGGTTTCAGCAGATCTGGCGGGAGACTTTATTTCAGGCATCAGCGGCTGAAATTCTGGGCGAACGGCATTCGGGAATTGATCCAGCGGTCTGGTTTCTGGCCGGTCTCCTGCAGGATGCAGGACGTTTGGTCATGCTCAATGTCTTTCAGCAGGAATACGTCGAACGAGTCATGCGACTGGAATCCGACGTGAGCCTGAGCGATCGGGAGTCTCAGGCGTTCGGGTTCTCCCACGCGGAAGTCTCGGCGGCCCTGTGCCGTTCGTGGAACCTCGGCAACGACATCTTTCGTGCCGTCGCCACGCATCACGCGGCTCATGCCCCTACTGCGGACGATCCTGTGACCGTTGACGATGCGCTGCGGACCGCGTCCATCTGCAATCAGTACATGGAAGCCGTCGCCGGTGAGCTGGAGTCGACTCGCAAGTCAGTCGACCGTGAATTGATGAATGTCCATGGATGCCGACCCGACGAAGTTGTCGAGACGCTTGCCGAAATCGACGGCCGTGCCCTGGGACTGTCCGCAGTGTTGAAAGCCGACGTCGGAAAAATGTTGTCGCGCGAATCAATTCTGGAGAAAGCTCAGGCGACGCTGTTTGAAATTGCTATTAATGAACAACTCCGCCGTCTCAATGGTGAAACGGAGCCAACACCAGCCAGCCAGTCAGGTCCAGCTGGCGAATGCACCTGGCTGGACGCTGACACCGGTGTCTTCGGTGCAGAACTGCTGGACCGAATTCTCCCGGATGAGATCGCCGAAGGCGCCGACAGGGAGCAAACGCTGGGGCTGTTGTCCGTGGAACTCCGAGAATCGGAAAAGACGCCATCTCCGGATACCTTGCGAGCTGCAGCCGATGCGATTCGGTACTGTGTCCGCCCGGAGGATCAAATTGTCCGCCATGGGAAATCCGGATTTGTCGTGGTTCTGCGAGAACTCAGCATGACGATGTTGGCCAAAGTTGCTCGACGGGTGACGGAACAAGCCGTCGAGATGCTGTCGCTGCCGGACAGCGCGATTGGAGTCGGCGGGCTGATGGTGATCCCAGCGGGACGTCGGCTGGCCACGATCAAATCCGTGTTGGCCGGTCTGGAGAGTTCCCTTCGTCGTGGCAGCAAAAACACAGGTGAACATTTACACATCCTGCAGGGCAAGCGGCTACGGGCGGTGGAGATCCCTCCCCAATCCTGACGGGCAGACAGTGAAACAGGCCGCAATCGGCTGAATCATGAATTTCCACTAATGAACCGATTAGACCGATTAGACCGATTGGTCCGAAGGGGGCGGGGGTCTACTACCCCATGGGGTGTTTTCAACACTGTGGCTTTGCAATTCATGCCGGAAACTCGTAGGGTCTTGTCTGAGTGCCGACAGGGGGCCGGATCTACAAGTAGGATATTACAGATGTTACACCCACGTGGTCGGATTGCTCGGCGTCGGAAAACGAAAGACGCACCTCAAAAGACGGAGTTTGACAAGGCCGACGGGCGTCGCGACTTCACCGTTTTTCTGGTCGAGGATGACGAGGCAATCCGCGCTTCGTTGAAGGAGGCCCTCGAAGACGAAAAGCTGGTTGTCGAAGACTACATGACCGCGATGGAGTTCTACCGCGACTTTCGAGAAGTCGTGCCGGGTGTCCTCGTACTGGACATCCGTCTTCCCGGGATGTCAGGGATTGATCTGCAGAAGAAGCTGGTTGCGGAAGAGTTTCCACTCCCGATCGTGATGATCTCCGGCCACGCCGACGTTCCCATGGCCGTTAAGGCAATGAGAAGCGGCGCGTCAGATTTTCTGTGCAAACCGGTCAAGCTGGACCAACTGCTGTCGGCAGTTGGACGGGCTTATCACTAC
>JBDOMX010000203.1:0-3218 GCA_039831615.1 Planctomycetaceae bacterium | reverse complement strand
CCGAACTGGATGCCACTGAAGACAGTCTGAATCGTCTCACGGCGCGCGAACGGGAAGTCCTTGGATTTGTCGTTGACGGATTGTCGAGCCGTGAAATCGCTGCAGAGCTCGGTGTGAGCACAAAGACTGTGGAAGCCCATCGAGCAAGAATCAACGACAAGATGCGCTCTGACAGTGTCGCTCATCTGATCCGCATGTGTTTCAATTATAACGCGGCAGTCGAAACGGAATCGTGATGTCTTCCGATGCACATGTCACGTGCTCAATTCTGTCATCCGGGACGTGTCGTGGTTGCCCCATAAATCTCAGAAAAAGTGTCTCGACAAGACATGGTTAGTCGATAGACTTCCTCACCCCTCCTGCGGGTACAGATCCGGCAGGACATAACACGCGATAGTAAGCGACATGCGGCGATTGCCGCCGAATTGATTATTGTCGCGGGGTGGAGCAGCCTGGTAGCTCGCGAGGCTCATAACCTCGAGGTCGTCGGTTCAAATCCGGCCCCCGCCACTTAAACCCCACGGAAGCGAAATTCGCGACCGTGGGGTTTTCTCTTGCGCCCTCACAGAGACAACCGCGAATCCGTCGCGATATCCGCAGTCTCCGCAACGTGTTGCGTCCTCAGCAGACTCGCCCGCCCGCATCGCTGGTCGCCAACAGAGACAACCGTGGAACGCGCACTACGTCCCGATTGACCGCTCCCGGGCCCAAAGTCTCTCTTCGCAGACAGAGACAATCCGTTCGGGTTATCAGCCCGTCCCGTAGGGTCAAAAAACTCGGCCGGCGTTCAAACTGCATGAGTGATTGAGTGTGAGGCACATTCTGGATTCACTTTTCAGCCGATATTGAGGTTCGGGTCCTCCAAATAAACCGCTTTCCCGACCTCGGAACATGGGTTTTCACGACATCGCGCAGCGTCGAACTCAGCATTCGATCAACGGGATGTGCGAAGCGGGGTCCGGCAGCTCGGCGATAGTACTTCAGCAGGCCACCGAGCCGTTCGCGGCACTCGATGCGACCGACATCTGCACCAGCTGTTTCTTCGGGTTCAATCAGCTGGTTGCCCAGTCCCTGATGGTTGCGCTCGGCTTGGTAGTGCTCCACGTATTCGCCAATGGCTTTCTCCAGTGATCGCCGGCCAAAGAAGATCATCCGATCAAGGCATTCTGATTTGAGGCTGCGAAACCACCGTTCCAGGTACGCATTGAGATTTGGACTTCGCGGCGGAAGCAGCACGGTCTCCGTCTCAGTGTTGTCCGTGATGTATTCCCGCAGCGCGAGGAAACTGCTGTCCCGATCGACGATCAGATGACTGGCGTTCTTCAGGAAACCGTCCTCACAATCGGTCAGGTTGCGGCAGATCTGTTTCATCCATTCGGCGTTGGGACTGGTCGTGATCCCGGCAATGTGGATCCGTCGTGTTTTCAAATGCATCACGGCCATCACATAGAATGTGATCAGGCCGTTGCGTGTCCACACTTCCGCCGTCGTGAAATCGGTCGCAAAGACTGAATCCCAATGTGCCTTCAGAAAAGTGCTCCACGACTGTGAGCGTTGCCTGTCCGGTGCGGGTTCAATTCCATGTGCTTTCAGCACATTGGCCACAGTCGAATCGCAGATGTGGTAGCCAATGTTGGCCAAGGCTCCCTGAATACGATCGTAGCCCCACGTCGGATTCTCTTTGGCGAAACGGATAACTGAATCGACGACTTTTCGACGGATGCGTGGCCGACCAGGTTTTCGCTTGTCGCTGTGATCCCACTTCTTCGCGACCAGCTCACGGTGCCAGCGAAGAATCGTGTCGGGCGTGAACAGCGTGCCAACTTCTTTCAACCGCTTGCGGCCCAGTACTTTGCCTCTGACCGCGAGGCGTCTTCGCTGATCATCGTTCAGCAGGATTCGCTTCTTTCCCAGTTTCTCTCTGAGCACGCTGTTTTCGGTACGCAGGTATTCGATGGCATTCTGCTGCTGGCGATTCATCAAGCCGGAAATGATCAGCAGCAGCATCTGCCACGGCTGCAGCAGAAAGGTCCTGGGCATTTTGGTGTTCGCAGAAATCTGCGAACGATGACCGGCATGGATCAGCGTGTAAATCGAGGCCGACGTGCGGCCAGCGTGAACTGAAGTTCCGGGGCCCGTTGGTGACGATTCTTCGGAATCTATTGGCCACATCACAGCCGAGATTCATGCACACAACGCTTGCTGTACGGCAGTCTTTTACTGTGAATGTGGCTCGGCTGAGTTTTTTGACCCTATGGGCAGGAAACCAAAGATGAACAAGCACAATTCGCAGGAATCATTAACCCCCCGAAAGCAACTGACACTGCGAAAACTGACGCCAGCAAAAGTCATGGTGATTTCACTCTGGATCATTGACCACCTGATCGCTCCGATCGCATCCATTCGATGACTTTTTTACACCTGACACAGTAATACTCATGCCAGACGACGTTTCGGACCCACGACGAATTGTCCAGACTGCGCTGAAATCTAATTCGCCCACCGCACTTTGGGCACTCCGCAGGCAATAGCCCAACCGCAAACTGTAATACGAAAAATGACAGGATGCTGGGGAACGATACGATTGGCGTCGGCCTGAGAATCTGCCCATCATTCAGGAATGTGACGAGCACAAACACGGCCATTGCAAAGGAAAGCGGAAGCCACAGCCGGAGATGTTTATGCTGATTAAGTGTCACCGTCTGCTCCTCATCAATGCGAGGTAAGGACATCCGCGACTGACAGATTGAACGACGCACAGGACTCAGGCTGTAACCCGGTATTCAACATCGACAAAGATAAAGTTGGACAGGCCTGCACCGAGTCAGGTTCCGATGGATGTGTCATTTTCCTTTGTGGTTTCTTCTCTACTTCCCCGTTTTCAGAGAGCGTCTTTACGTCTGATGGATATTGGGTTGCAGCTTGTTCAGTGTGCACAGCGTTACACGCTGTAAGTTTCCTGCAGAGGCATTGGCAGTCCCAGTGCATCGCCGATGACCCGCAGCAGCAGAAGTTCGTCGGGGGTTGTTTGTCCGTCGTGTTCAATACATACAGCACAGGCCCGCAGGACGCGTTGTTTAATGTTGAGTGTGGTGTCAGAAAGCAGCGTCAGCGCGCGGTCTGCTGCGACGAATTCGATCTGATCGCCGGTATCCGTTTGCGAATTCGCGTTCCAGCCTGGGGACAGACTGTGCATACTTTGCTGCAGCGCGGTCAGT
>JBDOMX010000988.1:0-2915 GCA_039831615.1 Planctomycetaceae bacterium | reverse complement strand
TGCAGGATGTTCGACACCAAACGATTCTGCCTGTCCCCATGCATCTGCGGGACCGGCACTACGAAGGCGCCCAACAACTGGGACACGGCGACGGTTATCAGTATCCCCATGATACGGCGGATGGTTGGTGCCAGCAGGACTATCTGGGAGTTCCGAAGACATACTATCGGCCCACGAATCGAGGTCGCGAAGCAGCATTTCGGGAGTACCTGCAGAAAATCCGTGGGAGCAGAGAGGATTCAGGACAGCATGACTAAGGAACCGTCCGCAGAGCGCAGTGCTCCTGACCTGCGCCCCATTTACATTGCTCTGCTCATTACCGGAAGCACCTGGTTCGCCTTCGAACGCATGTCCCTGCAACATCCCGCGGGACGCTCTGGCTACGAACGATCCTGGATTGAAGGCCTGCGAGATCCTCTGGATTCTGCCAGAATGGTTGGCCCTGCTGCGCTCGAGGAATCGGTTCGTGACTTTTCGGCTCTGGGCGGCTATGCGGTGGTCAGCATCACGATCGTGGCTTTTTCGGTCTTCGGTGGTTTGAGGTACGGTCGCCCCTGGGTCAGATTCTTTCTGGTCACTGTGCTGGGCGGGTACGGCTGCAGCATGTTTCTCAAGCTTGCTTTCGGCCGGGAACGGCCATCCGTGGTCCCCCATCTTTCGCATGTGGCGACAACCAGCTTTCCCAGCAGCCATGCGATGGTGTCCGCGATCGTCTATCTGTCAATCGGCCTGCTCCTGGCCCAACAGGTCAATGACACTCGGATCCGTCAGTTGTGTGTGTTGCTGCCGTTGTGCCTGACGATCCTGGTCGGATTCAGCCGCGTTGCACTGGGGGTCCATTACCCGACGGACGTGCTGGCTGGCTGGACAGCCGGACTGACCTGGTCGTTGATCGCATTCCGTCTGCAGCCCCTGATCACGGGAAACAGCCGTTTCGATGGGCGGAGCATGTGATCCCAAACTACTGCCTATCCTGCACAGATTATTCGTTTCATCACTGACGATGCCAAAACTTCCTTCCGACTCCTGCAGGATCAGCATTAAACTGCACAATCTTCCGGGAAATGTATAGACTGCACGCTGCACGCTGCACGCTGGGTGGGTCCTCGCAGCCATGGTTGGGCGTTTCGCGGGACCAGGCAGATGAATTCCCACGGTATGATGGAGGGATCCAATGGAGGGTGTTGTTGTTGAACGTGACGATGCCAGCAGCCGCTGCATCGAATTGATTCACGAACGCTGCGGCGTAGCGATTCACGAACTTCAGATCTCGCTGATCGACGAGCAGTTGCGGATCTCGGGAGTGATCGGCTCCTGGCACGGAAAACAACTGGCGAGCGAAGCGGCACGCAGCCTGTTTCCGGACCGCAGAATTTGCAATCATCTGCAGGTGATCACACCTCACTGACGGTCGAATCCTCGGGCGGTCGCTGTCGTCGCTCGCCATGCGGAACGCGGCACACTGAGCTGGTCGCATGTGCCGCCGGCCAGGTTCGTGACTGTCATCGAACCAGCGTACCGGTCACGACTCGACCGATGTGTTTGTGCCACCGGGAGTCTCTTGTTCGCGCCTGGCACAGAGCAGCGCCTGCACGCTGGACAATGTCGACACGACATAGGGAACACAGGCTGTGAGGGCGGACTTGATCAGACAGCCGTCCATGCCAAAGTGGCCCATCAGAAGGCAGTCGCCGTGATTGATCGTCGCCAGGACCAGCCCCACGACCAGCGCATATCCCAAAGCACGTCTGACGACCGGCCATGAGAAAGCGATCGCCAATGCGGATTTTTCGCGGTTTGTCATTTCGTCCCGCAATTCACTCATAGAGAATCAGCAGTGGCGATCGCGACGCGCACGCAATCGTTGTCCTTACACCGTTTCCTGTGTTTGCCCGCAGCACCCAGGATCCGACTCTGTCTGGTCCCGCGATCCAGAGCAGTTTTCGAAATGTCGTGTCGGGTTCTGGCTCGCGCGGCCAATGGATGATGGGCTCTGGCATTCCCGCCGCGGCCACGAATCAGCGTAATACGCTGTCATGGAACGGACATCAAAAATCATCGCCTTCACCACCTTGTGTCGCTGCGACAATACGGATCAATTGTCATGAAACCAATATCAACTGGAATCGGTCTTGCACTGGTGCTCCTGACAGCCGGGCATTTGTGCGCCCAGGATGACGCTGAACCACCGGTCAGGTCTGCTGGACAAACCGTGGTGCCCGAGGGACGCATCGATGGTCCTCACGATTTTCACAGTAAGTTGTTCCCTGGAACAGTGCGCCAATACTGGATCTATGTCCCCGCTCAATACGATCCGGACCAACCACCCGGTCTGATGATTGTCCAGGACGGGTTACGGAAAGCGCAAAACTGGAACCTCCCTGAAGTGCTGGACAATCTCATCCATGCCGGAGACGTGCCAGTGCAGCTGGGCATTTTCGTCACTCCGGGAGTCGTTCCGGCCGTCAACGAGGATGCTCAGCCGCGCTACAACCGCAGCTACGAATATGACGGAATGACCGACCGTTATGCCAGGTTCCTCGTCGAAGAGCTGTTGCCCGAAGTCCGCAAGACCTACGTGTTCAGTGACGACCCTGACAGACGCTGCATCGCCGGCAGCAGTTCGGGAGCGATCTGCGCGTTCACGGCTGCCTGGCACCGTCCTGCCGCATTTCGCCGTGTCTTCAGTGGAATCGGGACGTATGTCGGTCTGCGCGGTGGCGACGAGTATCCCACGTTGATTCGGAAAACCGAACCGAGACCGATTCGCATCTATCTGCAGGACGGGGAGGACGACCTGGATATCTACGCCGGAAGCTGGTGGCACGCGAATCAGGCCATGCTCTCAGCACTGCAGTTCGCCGGCTACGATGTCCGGCACGAATGGGGTGACGGTGGCCACAATGATCGACACG
>JBDOMX010000617.1:0-13019 GCA_039831615.1 Planctomycetaceae bacterium | reverse complement strand
CAAATGGTGAAGTCCGCTGGTCATTCAGAATGTCATCGCGCCACAACCTTGCAACAATTTAACCGATGCCAGGCCCGAAAGCGAAAGCCGATCTCTTCAGATTTTTTGTCCCGGTTCGGGACTGCACTCAGCGATTCCGCCGATCAGTCCGGTCCTGGAACCGAACCGTCGTGGCGGCTACAATTCCGCACCCCAAACCATTGCACCGCTGAAAGAAATCGTGCCCATGGCCCGTCGACTGCTCATTATCGTCTCTATCTGCCTGCCTTTGGCTGCTTCGCCCCCCGTCGAACTGTTCGCACAATCAGCCCCGGAAGCCGACTATCTCCGCGACGAAATGGCTCAGCTCCCGGCGCCGGACTGGGTGAAGATGAAAGACCCGGGCACCACAAATGCGGACTTGAAGGGGCTGCGCGCACCTGAGGGCGTCCAGATTGACATCGTTGCCAGCAATCCGACCACGATCGACCCGGTCGGCATGACGTTCGCCGATGATGGATCGCTTTACGTACTGGAATGGCGCGAAGCGACCGAACAAATTGACACGACTTACGATGTCCACTATCAGGACGGCACAACCGCCACGGTCAACCGCAAGACCAAGAACGTTAGGGACGAACTGAAGCATCTCGTGGACACGGACCACGACGGCATTTTCGACAAAGCCGAACTGATCATGGATGATCTGGAAATGCCGTCCAGCGTCCTGCTGCACGATGACTGGATGCATTTCCCGTCAGTTGGCCATGTTATCCGACGTCGGCCGTCAGCATCGGGGGATGGGACATGGGAAGAAGAAGAAACCCTGCGGGGCATGTGCGGTTACCACCACCATCAGGTATCCGGCCTCACGATCAGTCACGATCACTGGATGTACACCACGACCGGTGACGACGACAATATTGCCGAAGGCAGTGACGGGTCACGAGCCACCGTGCTGCGAACAGGAGCCATCTTTCGCTCACGTCCTGATGGTTCGCGACTCTCGGAGTTCGCTCGCGGGTTCCGCAATCCCTACCGCAACGTCGTCTTCGATGAACTCTACAACATGTTCCACGTCGACAACGATCAGGAAGACGGGTCCAAATTCCAGGGGGTGCGACTCATGCACCTGCTGGAGGGCGCTGATTATGGCTGGCGTCTGGAAATGGGCGCCAAGTGCTGTCGCACGGACTTTGCACGTGGTGCCGTATTCGGAGAACGTCCCGGCAAGATGCCGTCAATGCTCAAGACCGGACGAGGTGCCCCGGCGGGCCTGCTGATCTATCAAGGCACGGCTTTTCCCGATCAGTTCCGCGGATTGCTGATCTACCCCGACGTCTACCGCATGAAAGTTCGAGCTTATGAAGTTGAACGAGCGGGCAGTACATTCAAAGTTGTGCGGCAGTTCACCCTGATGGAATCCGATGACGGACTGTTTCGCCCCGTGCAGGCTCTCGCCGGCCCCGATGGTGCGATCTATATTCTGGATTGGCGAACCAACAGTGGTGGGGCCGGCCGTTCCTGGGGCGACGGTGAACATGGCCGGATTTATCGACTGACCTGGAGCGGCACCGACAAGATGCCGGCAATTCCTCGCGGCTCCATGACAACCTGGCTGGATCTCAGGCAGCAGTCAGCTTCTGACCTGTTGCAGACATTTGTTTCGACGACGGATTTTGAGCTGCGGGAACGGGCGCAGAAGGAATTAATCAGACGTGGAGCCGGTCGTTACGCGGACTTCGATCGGATCGCGCAAGATCAGTCTCTCTCGCTCCCGGCTCGAATCAGCGCCTTCGGAGCGGCCTGCCGGCTCAACTGGCCGGCGGCCGAAGCCACGGCCAAGGAGCTGATTTCTGATCCGGCAGCCGACATTCGACGGATCGCCGCCGAAGCCATCGGACATCACACGACCGCCGAGCGAGCGAATGCGGACATTGCGGCAGGATTGCTGGCATGTTCCGCACGGGACTCGCATCCGGCAGTACGCCGCGCAGCGGCTCTGGCGGCCGGAAGTGTCGGTGCGGCGACACAGTCACGAGAAGTACGTGATGAAATCGTCTCTCAACTGGTTGAGAGGCTCCTCAAAACCGACCGCAGCGACGTGTATCTGTTCGATGGAATTTTGCGTGGCATCGAACGTTGCGGCGAAGTGGGAATCGCTCAGCTCACCAACATGGCTACTGGCAGCGACGACCAGGGGAGAGAACTTGCCACCGAGTTGTTCCTCGCGCTGCGAACTCACTCGGCTGCCGAGGGACTCGACCGGCTGCTCACCGGTGACACGCGTCACTTCAGCGAGGCGCAGCTGGGCCGTCTGCTCACTGCCTACCGCCACATCATCGTGCGTCCACCGATTGACGCGCGAGGAATCACTGTCTGGCTGGAACGTAATCCAAACGCTGCTGCGGTCCTGCAGGTCACTGCTCTGGAGACACTCGGGCTGATCGGCGGCGGTAAATCACCGTTTGTCACCGATCTGACTGTCAAACTGATCAACTGGCCGGATTCGGAAGTCCGTCTGTCGGCGATCAAAGCTGCAGGACAACTTCGAGTCATCATGGCCAGTCGACCTCTGTATGACGCATTGAGTGATACGCAACGATCGATCGAAGAACGCCAGGAAATCATCAAGTCACTGGCTTTGCTTCGAGCCGAAGACTGGCCGTTTGCCGATCGAGGTGACCCTGGTGTCGAACTGGTTCTGCCGGAATTGATTTCAGAACTGGAATCGTGGCGCGAACCACAACTGATTGCCGATGGTCTTTGGCTGGTCGGCCAAATCGAACCGGCCAAAGCGGAACCCATTGCACAGCGACTTCTGGACGCTGACGATCCGGAAATCATCAGCTCCGCGATCGAAATCCTCGGTTCGGACGTTGAGCAGGCAGTCGCACTGGCGACTCGCCTTCTCGCAAACAAGCTCCCGGCGACAACGCGACCACAAATCGCCGCGGCATTGCAAAGACACGCTGCCACCGACTCCTCAGGGAAAACCGAACAACTGCTGAAGAGTCTCTACAAGGACGGCCTTTCGATATCCCTCGATCCTCAGGAGGTTCAACGCATCAGGAAACTGGTGACGGAAACCGGGAACAGCGAGCGAGGCCGCGATGTATTCCTGCGAGCAGAGAAAAGCCAGTGCATGAAATGCCACCGAGTTGAAGGTGTCGGCGGCAGCATTGGCCCGGATCTGAACAAAATCTCACAGACACACACCATCGAGAAGATTATTGAATCGATTGTGGATCCATCACGGGAAATCAAGGAAGGCTTTGAAACATGGACCGTTGTCACGACTGACGGCAAAGTCTACGGCGGCCTGCGGATCTCCGATGGGCCGCCGCAGTTTGTTCTGCGCGCGACGAATGGCCGCGACTATCGATTTTATCTGGACGAAATCGAAGAGAAGTTCCCCAGCAAACGCAGCCTCATGCCGGATGAAACCACTTCACAGTTGACACTCACGGAATTCGTGGACCTCGTCGCGTTCCTCAAGGATGAACAAGCCCAGAAAACCCTGCCGCAGTATGCAACCCAGCGATCGGCGGAAGACAGGCAATAGAGTCGCACACGGAGGAACCGGTCACGATGTCGTTGAAATTTTTCGCAAAGCGTCAGCAGATGGGATTTGACTGAACGGTTGAAGACAATCCCTCCGCGAGTGCGCCGGGGCCAATCGCCCACGTTGGCCATTGGCAACAACGCAGTACGGGATGAATGCCCAATACGTGTAATCGTTCGTTGAGAAACCTGTGCAGCACCGAACTCTTGGACGGTCTCAAACAACGATTCCCATGATTTCATTTGGGGCCGGGCCCGTCTCGGGTCTCATGGTCGGTGAGGACCGATCACGTCAGCTCGAGACGATTCAGCATGCAGTCGATTCCGGGATCGACTATTTCGACACGGCAGCGACGTACGGAAACGGTCGTTCTGAATCGTGTCTCGGTGCCGCACTGGAAACACTCAGACTCTCAGACCGCGTCCGCATTGCCACGAAGGTCCGACTGATGCCCGAACACCTGGACGACATCGGGCTGGCTGTTCGAAATTCGTTCGAATCCAGTTGTGATCGTCTCGGTGTCAAGCGAGTCATGCTGCTGCAGCTGCACAATTCGATCACCAGAAACCGCGGTGACCTGCCGACATCACTGTCGGTACAGGGTGTTCTCGGCCGCCGCGGCGTGGTTGCCGAACTCGAAACTCTCCGCAAGGAAGGCCGAGTCGAGCATTTTGGGTTCACGGGACTCGGTGACATGCATTCGCTGTCCACCGTCGTCAAAGACGGCCCCTTCGTGGCAAGTCAAATCCCCTTAAATATCCTGTTGCCATTCGCTGGAGCCGACGCAGCCGCCGGTTCAATCGACGTCGATTATCCGGCGCTGGCACGGCTCTGTCATCACCACGGAATCGGCGTCATTGCGATTCGCGTGCTGGCCGGCGGAGCACTTGCCGGGCAGAAACCAAGTCCTCATACACACCAGACTCGATTCTTTCCGCTGGATCTGTTCCAACGAGATCGAAATCGAGCCGCAAAGCTGGCACAATTGCTTCCGGAATACACTTCTTGTGTTGCCGCGTCGATTCGCTACGTGACCGGAAACCTGAACGCCACCACGGCACTGATCGGGTTTTCGTCTCCAACGCAGATTGACGAGAGCCTTGCTGCCAGTGCAGACGGCGAACTCGAAGATTCCTTCATGGAATTGATCAGGAAGTTTTCGACCAGTGAGGCGACGGATGCATAGTTCAGTGTGATTCGCCTTCGCATCCGGGCAGACATCAAACTCCGGAGTCAGCACAATGCCATCCGAAGATCGACGAGAGTTCCTGACAACGGTCGGCGCAGGAATCGCAGCCACAGCACTGACGACAGCACCTGCACGTGGACAGTCCGAAACGGAATCAATGTCTGTCGCATTGATCGGCTGTGGCGGACGAGGACGCTTCGTTGCAGGCGTGATGGCCCGGATGCCTGGCATCGCCATCACCCGGTTGTGCGACGCGAACGAAAAACGCCTGGCCAGCTCGGCGAAGGAATTCGGAGTCAGTGAAAAGCACGCGGTGTCAGATATGCGCACGGTGTTTGATGACGAGGCTGTCGACGCCGTTCTGGTGGCCACGCCTGATCACTGGCACGCTCCGGCCGCCATCCTGGCGTGCAGCGCCGGGAAACATGTTTATGTCGAGAAGCCGTGTTCCCACAACATTCGTGAAGGCCGGCTGTTGGTTGAAGCAGCTCGTCGCCACAACTGTGTGGTGCAGCACGGGACGCAGGTTCGCAGCACACCGATGATGATTGAAGCCACGACACTGCTTCATGAGGGGATTATCGGAGACGTGCTGGTGGCAAAGGCGTGGAACATCCAGCGACGCGGGTCGATCGGACGACAGAAACCGTCGGATCCACCCGCTGAACTTGACTACGACCTCTGGACGGGACCAGCGCCGTTGATCCCCTATCAAACGAACCGCGTGATGGAGGGATGGCACTGGTGGTATCACTTCGGAACCGGGGATATGGGCAACGACGGAATCCACGATCTGGAGTACGCGCGATGGGGGCTCGGAGTGGAAGGGCATCCCAGTCAAATCGCGGCGACGGGAGGTAAATACTTCTTTGACGATGACCAGGAGTTCCCTGACACCCAGCATGTGTCGTTCGAGTTCAACGAAGAAGGGTCGCAGAAGAAGATGCTGATCTACGAGCAGCGACTTTGGTCAACCAACTATCCCCATAACACCGACAGCGGCGCGGAATTCTACGGAACGAAAGGTCAGATGTATTTGAGTCGTCGCGGCAAGATTCGGGTGCTTGGGGAACGAAACCAACCGATTGACGTGGACATCAAAACACAGCCACAGGACACGGAACGTCACGTCGCCGACTTTTTCGACGCCATCCGCAACAACCGTCGCCCCAACGCCGATATCGAACTGGGACATATGACGGCGTCGCTCTGTCACCTCGGCAACATGGCGACGCGTCTGCAGCGATCACTGCAATTCGACGGCCGGCGAGAACAGATCACGAACGATGTCGAAGCAGCCGCATTGGTCCGGCGGGCATACCGGGAGCACTGGGGAACACCGGTGTAGTCGCCAGCCCGGCGAATGCATGACTGGCACCATGGCTACGAACGTCCCTGTAACGCTGAGAGGCGATCTTCGATCTGTGTCACGTTTGAAATCAACTTGTTTGCGACTTCTTCCTGATCAGTATTCAGGGGTTTGCCTCCGATCCGCACGTCGGCTGTGGCGTAAACGCCCTGGGCGTGCAACAACCGTTTGAAGAACCGAATTGAGATTTCCAGCGACTGGTTGCTGAATGCCAGTACAGGCTGAATCCGTTCAAAGAGTTCTGTCGCGCCGGCGCGGTCACCGGTGGCGTACCGTCGATGGATTTCGACGTAAATAAGATGCATTCCGGTTGGCATGAACGCGTGAACGCCACGGTCCAGTCCATCGATCATTTTCGTCACTGCCCACCCGCCTGCAACATTCAGCTCGCCGTTGGTGGCTTTCAGGACCTCGCTGTACTTCGGACCGGCAGCATTGACTTCAATCTTCAGCCAGTTGAACCGTTCGACACGTTCGAACAGCCGGACAATTGTCGACACAGGGATTCCCGATCCGGTTGAATCCCAGTCCTGGACCATCAACAGTTCAGGCTTCAGGGCAGAAATCTCAGCCAGTTCCCGTTCGATCACATCGGGATCCGTTTGAGCATCCATCTGAACCAGAACACCGTCGCAACCGAGTTCAACAAACTCGCGTGCCAGGTACAGTCTCCGCTCCCGTGCCTGAGCCGACGCGCCCCCGATGACGACGGTCTGCCCCTTCTTTGACTCAGAAACAACCAGCGACACGATGTCACGTTTCTCCGCCAAACTCAAATGGTCAACTTCGCTGGCCATTGCTGGTACTAAAAAACCAGCGACACCGGCATCCATCGCGTTCTGCACGTTTCGTTGCAGTCCGGACAAATCAATCGAATCGTCGGCGGTGAACGGAACGTTCAGAACTGTAACAATGCCTCTTAACGTGTTTGTCATGGACTCAATCTATCAGTCCCCCATCGACTGACAACCATTGACGCAGCAATCGAGATGACCGCGCCGCCTGTCGCCAATCCGATGTCCTTTTGTGCGTCAAAGATGTCCCCCTGCTGGCCGAGGAAGGATTCGGCCCACTCGGGAGTGAACGTGACGGCAACAAGCCATTCCAGGAGTTCGTACGCGGCACTGGTCGCGAGAATGAACTCAACCGCAAGAATCGACGAAGGCACGATAGACAGATTCAGGTAGCGTCGTTCGAATTCCTGAACCGGACTCGCCAGCAGTAATCCACAGGAAAAGTGCACCAGCCGGTCGTAATGATTGCGATGGAATCCGAATGAGTCAGTGATGCTGATGCCGAAAATCGCTGTCGACCATTGATCATAGGGCGTGTACGAATACAAGTAGCGGGCACCCAGTGTGTGCAGGCACAGAAACAGAATGATCGACGAAAAACTAATACGACTGATGACAAAGCGATTGGACAGGTACCCCAGCAGCAGAACAGCAAGAATCGTCGGTACGTGCTGCAGCATCAGAAACTGCAGAAATGGAGGTTTGATGCAGCTGCCCACGAAGAAGAACAGAAAGCATGCGAACAGCACTCGCTGGACGACATCCCGGGGCAGCACTGACACAGTCGTTCCGTGTTTCGATGAATAGTTGGGATGTCTCGTTCGATTAATCTGTGTCGCGGATGCAGAACAGATGTTTCGACGTGCGCAGAACAAAACATCCGTGCGCGATGGCGGGCGAACTGAGTACGTCTTCGCCAACATCGTTGCGAGCCAGTTCAACATAGTCATGTGCTGTCGCGTCGAGCACGAGTGTACTTCCCTCTTCGTTGACGAAGAACAATTTCCCGTCGGCCGAAACCGGCGAAGCTGTAAAACGACCTTTGAGCCGCTGCCGCCAAAGAACCCTGCCCGACGGAATCGCCCAGCATCTGGCGAACCCTTTGTCATCGGCAAGGTAGTAACGATCACCGACGATGATTGCTGACGGCACAAACGACGTTCCCCGACCGTATTTCCACACAACGTGCGACTCAGTCACGTCGCCTCGTCCGCCGGGCCGTATGGCAAAGTGATCACCGTTGGGACCACTGACCGCGTACAACAATCCCTGACCAAACACCGGGGTTGGAATGCATTCCTGTGCCAGTCCGCGCACGGTCCACAACCGATCACCGGATCCGGGGTCATAGGCATCCAGCTTCGTTGAACCGGAAAGAATGAGCTCGTGCTGATCTTCAGCCATCACAATCTGCGGAGACGACCAGGAGTGCCAGACGTCCGGTCGGTCGGCCTTCCACAGGTTGGTGCCAGTCCGCGGATCGAGCGCGATCACATAAGAATCACCATAGTGATCGCATTGAAGAATAAGTGTATTTTCAAACAGGAGCGGTGAACTTGAAGCCGCAAAGCGGTTCTGAAAGCGACCGTACTCATGAGCCAAAGCTCGCTGCCACAGCAGGCCACCATCCGTGTCGAAACAAAAGATGTCGCCAGTGCCGAAAAATGCGAAGACATGTTCGCCGTCAGTCAGCGGCGACGGACTGGCCATGCCACTCTGCGGATAAAACAATGTCGGCGAGGTGCCCCATAATCTCTGATGCCATTGTTCTGCACCCGTTTCGCGATCAAAGCAAATGACGTGCAGTTCGCTGTGGTCGCGCCCGTCCGAGGCTGTAACGAAGATCCGATTCTTCCAGACAACGGGATTCGAAATCCCGGCACCTGGCAGCGGCACTTTCCACAAAACATTCTCCGTGGCCGACCAGGTCGACGGAACGCCGGTATCTTCTGTCACACCGTTTCGCAATGGACCACGCCAGCCCGGCCATTCTTCTGCCGAACATGGCAGTACGACACAGACAGCCAACAGGAGGACACAAGGCAGTCGCCAAATGGTGTGCAGGCTGGTTTCGTTCATCTTGTTCTGCGCTCGCATTGGAGAGTAACAGTTGGACTGCTCGACGTACGAACACTAATCGAACATACGATTCCACGGGCTGCGCACATTTGCAACGCTCAGAAAGTACGACTTTATTTTGGTACCGTTGACGGCAGCATCGTTTCGAACGGGATGCCGCGACCTTCTTCGTCACACAGTCGTAATTGTAACGACCAGTTATTAAAGACGTCTGGATTTCTGTGCTGCGGTCCCTGGCACACTTTGACGAGAATCGTGTTCCGCCCGGCCACCAGCCTGATCGCGTCCGCAAATCTGTCGAAGCGCGTACCATTGAGCCATTGTTCGTGTGGTGAGACGACTTCGTCATTCAACCACACAAGGCAGCAGTCATCGGCACCGCAACGAAGCTGAGCATGCCGGTCCTGTTCCACCGAGATCTCCGTCCAGGCATATGCCACCGCTTCATCTGTCCTGCCAAGCGCTGTAACCAGATTGAGTTGTCCCAGCGGATCTGCCGTTTGGTGCCGAATCCACCCGAATTCCGCGTCGTTCTGTCCTCGATACCTTGCCTGCAGACTAATCTTCCGCTCGACGTCCAATGCCAATCCGAAGCCAGTCTTGTCGGGCGCGTCAAATGGACCAACGAGCCACCAGTCTGTCACCAAACCCAGATGTTTGATCACGTCGGCTGTTTCTCCGACAGACTGCAACCGGTCGGCGGAGCGAGTCACCTGCGTTCTGTCACGCGCATTTTCGAAAGCCTTTCGAAAATGAACCACTGCGGTCTCCGCGTCCTCAGCGCTCAGCGCCTGTTCACCAGCCTGCAGCGCAAGGTCGACGGCTTCGCGTCGAAACTCAGGGTCCGTCAGTCGCTCCGACAACCATTGGTTTCGGAAATCCGGCTCCAGTCGGACAATCAGACTCAGTACCAATCGTCGCGGTCGGCCTTCCCGCTGCGGATCACTGACATACATTTTCAGGAACTCAATTGGCCAGTTCGTTCCACTTTCCTGCAATTCACGGGCAACGACCTCCTCGAAGACCGTGCGGTACCAGTTTGCGGCAACAGGATTGGATGTGTCCATCGCCAGCAGTAACGAAGGCAAAATCTCGACATCACGTTGAGCCAACTCGTCACGGGCTGCTCTCGCCGCGGGGGACCCGGTCCCCTGTGGACCGGTTTCTGCGATGATCGCCAAAAGTTCCTGATCATCACTGTTGGCAAGTGAAACCGCCGCGACCCAGACGCTCAGTGTGGTCCACAGCAAGCGGGAAGAATACAAGTTCGCTGTCATGGAATTCCGACCGCTCCCGGTTCATGAATAATTACTCTCGGACGGCGTCCCGCCCAAAATCAGCCCACCCGATGCCTCCACGAACACCGCCTCGAATCAGGAGATCAACCAGAGCTGACTGACGGATCTCAAAACAACGTGTAAATGAATGGCGCCGCACCCGTGGATCCGAACAACACGAGCAGTCCGACCAGTCCAAGCACGAGTACGATTGGGACCATCCACCAGGCTTTGTTTTCCACGATAAAGACACCGAACTCCTGCACAAGCGACAACGATTTCTCGTCAGCGGCCTGCTCAAACTCTGTCTTCGATTCGGTCGGTTCGGGATCACCCTGCGTCGACATTTTCGATCCTCGGTGAATACGCTTTGGAGAAGGATTGATTCAGAATTGCCGGTAGTAGCTGGACATGTTGCGCACCTGCCGTTTCGCCTGCCAGTAGCTTTCTGATGAGCGGGAGATTCTGCGATGCAGCGCGTCGCGCTGCATCAGACGAAAAATGATGCCGATTGGCAGGAAGACTCCGAAATAGATCATGAGCATGCCCAACTCCCCGATCACGATTCCGATCGGCGTTGCCAGGACCATCAGCGTAATGAAAAGCGGTTTGACGGCAGCGGGCCAGACCAGGCCACCAACGGCAATTACGAGGCCAACGATGGCCAGAGCAGTGACAATCCGAAGATCCCCGCCCCAAAGCCAGCCGAGGAAGGGGAAGGCGAAGGGGCAGATGACACCGAATTGGCGCAACTGTCGATTTGTGGGGTCCCAGTTGACTTCTGCAAGTTTCATCATTCGCTCGATCGTCAGTCCAGCTGAAACTGGTTCAGATAAGCTTTCCGCTCCGCCTCACTCATTTGTTCCTGCTGTTGCTTTTTCAGGACAACGTGTCGGCCAAGGACAAGCACATCCATATCCGTCATCATGAAGCAGCGCCAGGCGTCTTCCGGACGGCAGACGATGGGCTCACTTCGCACGTTGAAGCTCGTGTTGATGAGTACCGGGCATCCTGTCTTTTCATGGTAACAGGTGAGTAACTGATGAACCAGCGGATTTCTCTTACTGTCAACGGTCTGCACGCGTGCCGAGTAATCAACATGCGTCACTGCCGGAATCTTCGATCGGCAAAAATGTAACTTATCGAGACCAAATGCCTGCTCGTATTCGGGACCAGGCTGTGTTCGCATGGCTTCCCGGACCGGAGCAACGAGGAGCATGTAAGGGCTTTCTTCGCACGAACGCATGTCAAAAAATCGATCAACATATTCCTGCAGGACGATGGGTGCGAATGGCCGAAACGATTCTCGGAACTTGATTTTCAGGTTCATGATGGACTGCATTTGTTCGCTGCGTGCGTCTCCCAGAATACTGCGTGCCCCAAGTGCACGCGGTCCGAACTCCATGCGTCCCTGAAACCATCCGATCACGTTCTGATCCGCGATCAAATCAGCGACCTTGTTGCATAGTTCTTCGTCGGAGTCTGCCGTTGTAAACACGGCTTCATGTTTTGACAGCATCTCCTGGATTTCGTCGTCCGCGTAATCAGGACCAAGCAATGATCCTTTTTGACTGTCGTGCCCCATCGTTTTCCTGGGCTTCTCCAGCAGTTGGTGCCATATGAACAAAGCCACCCCCAGCGCCCCACCGGCATCACCGGCCGCAGGTTGAATCCAGAGATTCTCAAACGGACCTTCCCGGAGAATTCGGCCATTCCCAACGCAGTTCAATGCCACACCGCCCGCGAGAACAAGATTGTCGATGCCCGTCTTTTCGTGTAGATGCCTGGCCATGCGGAGCATGATTTCTTCAGTGACTGCCTGCACCGAGGCAGCCAAATCCATCTCGCGCTGAGTCACTGGCAGCTCGGGCTGATGGGGAGGACCACCGAAAAGGTCATGGAACTTCTTCGAGGTCATTGTCAGGCCCTGACAATAATTGAAATAACTCATGTCGAGGCGGAAAGAACCATCGTCTTTCAAATCGACAACGCGGTCGAGAATCCGGTCCCGGTAAATCGGATGCCCGTACGGCGCGAGTCCCATCACTTTGTACTCGCCGCTGTTAACGCGAAACCCGGTGTAGTAGGTGAACGCAGAGTAGAGCAGGCCGAGCGAATGTGGAAAGCGAATCTCATCCGTCAACTCGATTGTGTTCCCGCGAACAACGCGCATGCAGGTTGTTGACCATTCACCGACTCCATCCAGAGTCAGGATGGCCGCTTCATCAAACGGAGAGGGGAAAAACGCGCTGGCCGCATGAGATTCGTGGTGGTCAGTGAAAACGAAGCGCCCCGTATAACGGTCGTGCAGGCCTCGGCTCATTTCTCGCGGCAAGTGGAGTTTCTGCTTCAACCACAGTGGCATCGCCTGTCTGAACGATCGATAACCCCGGGGGGTGAATGCCAGATACGTCTCAAGCAGACGCTCAAACTTGGACAGCGGTTTGTCGTAAAAACCGACATAGTCCAGCCGTTCGGGCGTGATTCCGGCTTCTTCGAGGCAGTAGTCAACAGCGTTCCGAGGAAAATCATGGTCATGTTTCCTGCGAGTGAAGCGTTCTTCCTGCGCCGCCGCAATGATCTCACCGTCGACCACAAGTGCTGCGGCTGAGTCGTGATAGAAGGCTGAAATGCCGAGAATGGCTGTCATGCTGAACTCTTGAACACACACGGCTCGGTGATTTGAATCCCGGAACAGATCGAGTGATATTCCTCGAAAGTCCCAGCTTAACGTGTTTGAATGGGCGGCAACATACTTCAGCTCCAT
>JBDOMX010000838.1:0-13031 GCA_039831615.1 Planctomycetaceae bacterium | reverse complement strand
GATCAACATTTCACTCGCACTTCGATTCTCCGAATGGAGACGAGCACACCAGGCATCTGCCATGAAATGTCACTTCAAAACAAGAGGATCACCAATCCAAAACTCATAATGTGCGACTGTAGTACTAGCGGAATCGATCTCGCTTTGCGCGAGCGACACGTGCCCAACCGGAAATGCAGGAATGTCAATGGAGCGTTGGTACCATCAAGCAGTGGTCGTCCTTTGGCCGGAGGCTCGTCACTTTCACGTTCTGGCATACCATAAGGACAAAACACTCGGTACCTGCTCTGCATGAACCAGTAACGACGACGAGGGATCCCGCAAAATGCAAAGATTGCAGTGCGTTCTCATTCCCGCCGTCAACAGTCTGTTGCGTCATGAACTCTTTCCCGATTCAACCAAACTGGCGGAATTGGCAATGCGCCAACTTCGACAGTTCTGAATCGATCAGCTCATACAACGCACAGCAAAGCAACCCGAGCCACCCAGGAATTGGAAACGCAACGCAAAGCTTGATTGCAACTGCAAGGTTCGTCAGGAACTCGCTTTACCTTTGGTGGTCAACGTCTTGTCGACCGGTCCGGCATGGGGAAGATTGAATCCGCAGGACGCTGGCACGCACACGCGCAAATGAGATTCAAAGCGGTTCACTCTTGACGGTGAGCTGTCCTCCGGAGAGAGTGGATTTTCCCGCCCACAGTCGATGCTCACCTGCCGCCGAATCGCCCACGATCGAAATTGTTGTGTCGGAATCGAAAATGTCCCTCTCCCCTCTGCGAATCATCTGCATTTCGGTGGCGTCCTCGGCGACGGCCCTGGCGGCAAATCAGCTGACTGAGTCAACGGTTGCAGAAAAGGAGGCGTTCTTCGAGGCGAAAATCCAACCGATCCTGGTCGCTCGCTGCACCGAATGTCATGGAAGCCGGAAACAGGAATCTGAACTGAGGGTCGATTCGCGGGCGTCGCTGCTCAAAGGGGGCGACAGCGGTCCGGCGCTCCGCGAAGATGAGCCGTTGGAAAGCCTGCTGCTGGAGGTCGTCAGTTACGGCGGTGATATTCAAATGCCGCCGCAGCAGAAACTTCCGGAAGACGAAATTGCTCTGCTGACTGCCTGGCTTCGCGACGGCGCCGTCATTCCGGCCACCGAAGGACCAGCGACTCCCGCCCTGGGGTTCGCAGCAACACCGGAAGGTCTTAACCAGGCAAGAGCCACACATTGGGCGTATCAGCCGATCCGTCAACCGTCGATTCCTGAAACGCACGATTCGACGTGGTCCAGAAATGCAGTCGATCGATTCATACTCGCGGAATTGGAATCGGCCGGACTGGCTCCGAGTCCCGCCGCCGACCGGCGCACGCTGTTGAGGCGGATGACATTCGATTTGATTGGCTTGCCGCCGACGCTGGACGACGTCATCGAATTTGAGAATGACTCCGCCCCCAATGCCATCGACCGGCTCCTCGATCGGCTCTTGGCGTCGCGTCACTACGGTGAGCGGTGGGGTCGGCATTGGCTTGACATCGCCCGCTATGCGGACACGAAAGGTTACGTATTCACGGAGGAACGCAAATATCCGTTTTCCTACACTTATCGCGATTACGTCATTGACGCATTCAACCGCGACGTCCCTTTCGATCAGTTTGTGATGGAACAACTGGCTGCCGATCAGCTGGCGGGCGACAAGGCGTCCCTGGCGGCGATGGGCTTTCTGACCGTCGGCCGCCGGTTCGGCAACAATCCGCACGATATCATCGACGACCGCATTGACGTCGTGTCGCGCGGCCTGCTCGGCCTCGCTGTCGGCTGTGCTCGCTGTCACGACCACAAATATGATGCGATTCCAACCGACGATTACTATTCGCTGTACGGCGTATTCGCCAGTTCGGTGGAGCCGGCCGAACTCCCGCAACTCGGCGAACCAGAGAATATCGGAGCCTATCATGTGTATGCAGAGGAACTGCGGCACCGCCAGGAGACTGTCGAACAGTTTTTGGCGGTGAGCGCAGCGGAACTGCAGGACGAGTTGCGATCGAAATCTGACGTCTATTTGAGGGCAGCGACCCAGCCAAACCCACCGATAACGAGAACTCGACGTCAAACCGTTGATCGTGCAACGCTGGCGCGAGTACCTGTCAGTGACGGTCAAGCAGCCGCATCCGGTCTTTGCGCCGTGGCACGCATTGATGCAACTCCCCGACGAGGGATTTACCGACGCAGCACGCTCCATTATCGTGGAGCTGAATGATGCCGCCGACGCCCAGCCACGGACGAACGCGCAGATCAGACAGGCACTGCAAGCGGCAAAGGTTTCGACGAAGGACGGCGTGGCGCGAGTCTACGGAGAATTGCTGGCCGCCGTGCAGGACGAATGGATCGAGCTTCGTGACACCGGCGTCACAGTGCTGCCCGACGCGCATCGCGAAGAACTGCGACAGATTCTCTACGGCGAAAACAGCCCAATAGCAGTCAAGGATAATGAACTCCGCAAACTCCTGGGGCGCGACAAGCGCAACGAACTGACGAAGTTAAAGCGCACCGTTGAGGCACATCAGGCAACATCTCCCGGCGCGCCGCCGCGGGCGATGGTCATGCATGACGCGCCTCAGCCGGTGCAGCCGCATGTTTTTCTGCGGGGCAAGCCGGGACGAACGGGCAATCCGGTGCCGCGGCAGTTCCTGCAAGTTCTGCAGGCAGAGCCCACCCCGTTTCAACAGGGGAGCGGACGACTGGAACTGGCCCAGGCCATCGTCGATCGTGACAACCCGCTGACGGCGCGCGTCATCGTCAACCGAATCTGGCAACAGCACTTCGGCAAAGGAATCGTCCGGACTCCCAGCGATTTCGGCGTCCGCGGCGAACGGCCATCCCATCCGGAACTGCTCGATTGGCTGGCGAGCCGTCTGATCGAAAATGGGTGGTCCCTGAAATGGCTGCATCGGACAATGCTCTTATCGGCGACGTATCAGCAGGACAGCACTGCGCGACCGAAAGCTCAACAAGTCGATCCGGAGAATCGTTGGTTGTGGAAAATGAATCGACGTCGCCTGGAGTTTGAACCCTTGCGGGATTCGTTATTCGCCGTTGCAGATCAGCTGGATGATCGTCTTGCCGGACGCCCAGTCGACCTGTTCTCGAAGCCGTTCGTCGGTCGCCGAGCCGTGTACGGCTTCATTGATCGCCAGGACCTGCCCGGAACGCTTCGAGTGTTCGATTTCGCCAGCCCCGACGTGACCACCGCGCAACGGGCTGAGACGACTGTGCCGCAGCAACTGCTGTTTCAGATGAATTCACCGCTGGTGATCGAACTGGCCAGCAAGCTGGCCGAACGTGCGAATTCCGAAGCCGGTGGCGATCCGAAGATCGCGATCCGGAAACTGTATCATCGAACCTTTGCGCGGTCCCCGACAGCGGACGAGAGATTGAGTGCAGAACAATTCCTTGACGCGGAGTCGTCCACGGAAACCGCCACTCCGGCAGTGGGGCAATTCACGCCGCTGCAACAACTGGCTCAGGCGTTGCTCCTGGCCAATGAGTTTGTCTTCATCGACTGATTCCGCAGGAGCCGCTGTGCGGACCTGAAGAGTGAAACTGATCGGGACTGCAAATCGTATCAGGACAGGAAAACGTTATGTCGGATCATCAATCGATCCCTGCACCTGACGCTGGTTGGCCGCTGACTCGTCGGGAAATGTTGTCACGATCCGGGTTAGGAATGGCCTCGCTCGGACTGGGAACGCTGTTGGCGGATGCGGGTTTGGGGGCGCCGATTCAGGCTGAGGCGTATTCCAATCCGATGCAGCCTCGCGCTGCGCATTTCCCGGCGAAGGCGAAGCATGTCATTCATCTTTTCATGAACAGGGGGCCGTCACACGTCGACACCTTCGATCCGAAGCCGCTGCTGCAGAAGTACGCTGGCCGGAAGCTACCCATGGAGAACCTGCGTACCGAACGCAAGACCGGCGTCGCGTTCGGCTCCCCGTTCAATTTTAGAAAGTATGGCGAAAGCGGTATTGAAGTCAGTGAACTCTTCGCCCGCACGGCCCAATCCATCGACGACATTTGTGTCGTCCGCTCGATGCAGGCGAACGTGCCAAATCATGAGCCCTCCCTGATGCTGATGAACTGCGGCGATCAGACGCAGATTCGACCGAGCGTCGGCTCCTGGATCACCTACGGACTCGGCACCGAGAACCAAAACCTCCCAGGGTTTGTCGCCATGTGTCCCGGCGGCTATCCCATCAAAGACGCGGAGAACTGGCAATCGGCGTTTCCGCCCGGGGCGTATCAGGGGACCTACGTCGACTCGCAGCACAAAGCGATCGACCGCCTGCTCGCCAATATTCGCAACGACATGTTACCGCAGTCGCGGCAGCGCCGTCAGATCGATCTGGTGCAGCAAATGAACCGGCGGCATGCAGAGCAGCGGCAGCAGGATGCCGCGCTGGAGTCACGGATTCATGCATTAGAGCTGGCCTATCGCATGCAGATGGAAGCGACCGACGCGTTCGACATTGAACGGGAGCCGAAGCATATTCGCGAGATGTATGGCGACGGAACGCAAGCCCGCCAGATTCTGATTGCCCGTCGTTTGATCGAGCGCGGCGTGCGCTATGTTCAGCTATGGCACGGGCAGGGGCAGCCGTGGGACAACCACGATGATCTGGAAGTCAACCATCGCCGACTCGCGGGCCAATGCGATCAGGCGATCGGGGCACTGCTTAAGGATTTAAAGCAGCGCGGCTTACTCGACGAAACTCTGGTGATCTGGGGCGGCGAATTCGGCCGCACTCCGACTGTCGAGCTGCCCCAGCCCGGGGCCAACGCCGGCAGGATCAATGGTCGTGATCACAACCACTACGGCTTCACAACGTGGCTCGCCGGGGGCGGCGTTCAAGGGGGCCAGGTGGTCGGAGCAACGGACGATTTCGGCTTCGCCGCAGTGGAAGACAAGGTCCACATCCACGACCTGCATGCCACGATGCTTCACTTGCTGGGCTTTGATCACACCCGGCTCACCTATCGCTATGCTGGCCGCGATTTCCGTTTGACGGACGTCCACGGTCAAGTCATCGGTCAAGTCATCGGTCAAATCGTATCGTGACGGATGGCCATTGCGGGCGGTGATGGAATCTCCTGAGCAATCCGGAACCACGGGATCTCTCCCCAATGCGAGTGACAGGCGCACGCTCCGGACGGATTGAGTGCAATGACCGGAAGGACACGTCCGTTCTGTGGCACCCTGAAGCGGAGCGGTCTGACAATCATTTGCTGGAACCATGGAATGCCCGAAGCGATTCAGCGGTTGCGGATTCGAGTTGTGGTGTCCAGTTATGGTTTTAGGATTGTGATGCCTCCGGCGTGAGAACAGGCAATTTCACCCACCCCGTCCCCGTCGAAGTCAGCAATCAGACCGTAGCCGACAGATCGAGGGAGTTGAAAGCGAATTTCGCCCTGTCCCTGATGGTTGGTGCCGATGCAAAAGCGATCAACCAGGAACTCACCTTTGCCATCGCCGTCGACATCGGCGGTGATGACCGGAGAATTAACGGGATGTGGCAGGGTGATTTCCCATTCGATGTTACCGGTCCAAAGGTCGCGACAGATGAAGCGATCGTAATTGGCGGGCGCGTAACCGACTTCCATCATCCCATCGTTGTCAACGTCGATCATGCCCAGACGCCGGGGCATGTCGTACATCAAATCATGTTTCCAGTATCCTTCACGAGGATCAGGTTTCATCAAACCTATGCTGCCAATGCCTGCTGTGACCAGCCAATGGGCTTTTGTGTCAGTTGCAGATCTGAAGACGGGGGAAAAGCTGTTGTAGAGTTTGCCGGCGAACAACGAATCGTTTGTGCGGATGTTGGACGACGGAAGAATATACGCAAAGCTGCCGTCGTTCCCGCGCACGAACGCCATGTAACTGAGCAGGTCCATGACAATCTCTTCAGCGCCGTCGCCATCGAAGTCATAAGTAACGGGGACACCACGGATGGTGTATGGCATCGCAACCTGACCATCCCTGTAGCGGTCGCGATGCCAAAGCAATTTGCCCGTATCAACTTCGAGCAGGTAAACACCCTGCTGGGCACTCGCATCGTCGGACACTGAAACAGCGACGCCAGGTCTGCCCCCGGGCAGGAAATCCCCGGTATTGATCACAATTGAACTGGGAACGGCAGCGGGAATCGGGAGTTCCAGGGCCTCAGCAGCACCGTCTGAACCCGACAATCGAATCTCGAGATTTCCTTTGGGGCTTGTACCCGGAGAAACCACCATCCATTCGCCATCTCGACCGCGAAACAGTGCAGGGCTGTAGGCAGTCGTTGAGAGATACTCATCAGAGTACTGCTGAATAGTATCTCCCTCGGAATTGATCGAGTGAACATTCAGAATGTCGTTAGGAGTGGCAACGAACAGTTCGGCCTTCCGATCACCATTCCAATCCGCAGCGCTGATCGATGGGGCGTACCTGCCCGCCAGAGGAAGTTCCCAGGCAAGATCGCCCGACCACATCCAGGCCTGCAATTGCCCCTGGTGATTCGTGTTCAGGTAGAGTGGCTCATCATTCGGACCAGAGACTTCCGCCCGCAGGGAACTGTAGAACAGGCCTTCCGCGGTGGTGCGCCGCGTCTTCCGCAGCCGACCGTCTTTAAGGTCGTAACAGACCAGCGCTGGCTTGCCGTCCGCGTCGGTTTCATGCAACAGCAATTCGTTGTGGCCGCGGTGGGTCACCGTCGACGGCCCCCACTGTTTGGCATTTGATATTTCACCGACCAATTGAAGAGTGTCTGGCTGACTGAACGTGTAAACATTGATGTCACCCTGGCGAGGCATTCTGCCATCGGGATCGGGAAAAGCGAGCAGGCAGGTCTTGCTGTCGCTCCCGACCCCAGGTACGGCAGCCAGTCCCCAGAAATCGGGCAGTTCCGCTTCGATCGAACCTGTTTGAGCATCACGGACGCGGACAACACTTCTCAGGTTCTGCTTCGGATCACGAACGGTATAGGCCACTTCGGTCACTCCATCATCGTCGAGATCATCGATCGCAAGATGTTCAACGACCACACCCGGTGATTCCTTGTGGACTTCGCCGTAGTACCGTTCCCAGGCGAGTCTGTTCTTTCCACTGCGTGCGAGTTCAATTCCGTGAACATGCGTCTGGACACGACGACTGACAACACAGATCAGAGACTGGCCGTTTCGTCCAACACCCAGATTCCACGGGCCGTAATTACGCCGGTGTGCACCGCCAATGTCGTAGCTGAGTGTGCTCAGCATTTCGCCGGTGCGAGCATTGAAACCGCTGCATCGAAAGCGGCGAACATTCCAGATGACTGGTTGACCGGGCTGGCTGAGGTCGAGTTTAATATCGCAGCCGTGATCGTATTGTTCGTCGAATTCTCCCGGAATAACCACCTTTTTCCGCCAGATGAATTCCGGGTCACTCGATGGCGGAAAACTGATCATACAGCCGTCTTCTGCATGTGACAAAAAAACGACGACTTCCAGACCTGGCTTTTCGGGAAGGACGTCACCGACTGCAATTTTCGATTGACCGTGTGGATTGTCAAAAACGTATTCCCATTCGACAGTGCCGGTATCAGCATTCATTAAGACCAGCTGCGGGCCAGTGGTCCTGCCTTGCTGATTGCCGTCAGCTGACGCGATTGCAGCTCGTCCCCCTAACAGCAGATAGTTCCTGTCACCGCCGCGCAACGGACCATGATAGAGAACAGGGGCAACTCTGGTGCTGGTCCAGATCATGTGACCGCCGATATCCACCAGACGCAGGCGGCCGTCGTTGACCAGAATTCGAGTCCCTCCGTTTGCATCGGCCAGCAGCCTGAGCCAGCGCAACTGGCCCGGACTCTGAATGGAGCTCCAGATCCTCGGCGCGGATGTCATACCACAGACCAGCGGAGAAAACCCGGACCCGACGCGATCATGGAAAGGACGCGGCCAGTTGGGATCGTTCAGGTCGCCACTGCGTAAGCCAGGAACTAATGGATGTGTTAAGAGCTCTTCTCTGTCATCCGAATTTGCAGTACCAGGGAATATCGCCTGCAGTAACATGGCCGGCAGCAAGGGAACGCATCTGGTGAGTGTCATCGTCACGAACAGCCAAACAGGGTTAAGTGAGGCGCAGCAGTTGGCATGCGTTGTCCCGATAAACGGCACTTCGAATGTCGTCGTCCACGAGTAGCTGCTGAAACAGGCCGAATTGAAGAAAGTCTTTTGGCGAGATGAACATAGATTTCGACTCCGCAGAGGGAGCCGTCGACGGATCAAGCCCGATCCGGTCCGACGATTTTACCTCGGCGGCGAGCGTGGTAAACGCTCCACCGGCCAATCCGGCAATAGCGCCTGTCACGAATCTGCGGCGTTCGCTTGACGGTGTAATGATCTGCTTCCGGGTGTTGAGGACGTGAGAGGGTCAGATGTGTTAGCGGGAGTTGGCCCGAGGGTTTTCGAGCATCCTGATCCACGAACATTGTGTGACCAGCTGATTCAGCGAGGCATACGAAATATGGGCATTCGTTGCATAAGCCGGCGTCTGGTTAGCGGGGAACGTAGCCAGAGTTGCGTCACCGACCAAAAAGACATTGAAATCACGAGATAGGTTTTCAAAACCAGCAGTCGTTTTGCAAAAACACATGTCGGTCGCGTACCCGACCAGGATCACGTTCCTGACGTTGTGCTGTTTCAGGAAGTCTCGCAATTCGGCATAACCGTCTGCGTCGTAAATGACAATGTCGTCGTGCGCCATTTCGACCGCTGCACAAACCGGAATCGGCATTTGCCAGAAGCCCGCGTTGTTGTAACGATCACCGGCATCAAGACCTGGAAACTGGCGAAAGTAATCTTTGACGGTGCTTTCGGCCGACAAAGTAATCTCCACAGGCAGGTCAGCACCTTTGTACTCAAAACTGTTGAGGATGCGGCTGATTTCTTTTGTCGCAGCCTCCCGCTCACTGACCCCAGGATTGGAGCGCATACTGCGGTAAAGTTTTTCGTGAACCGGGTACTGCTTGTCGCGCAAGCTGTACATGGTGAAAGCAACATGCGGGCGGAGTCGCTTCAGGAGTGGGTTGACGACCTCACGAATATGTTTCTCCGCCAGATGATTCTTGGCAGGCGTACAGAAGTCTGCCACTCCCGCCGGCTCCGGAGTTGTCCAGCCCTGACCATCGTCGATTCCCCAAGGGTGCACCATAATGACTGCCGTTTGATCGGCGCGGAGCTGGTTGGGCATTTCGATAATACCGCGAGCGTTGTAGGAAAAACGCCAGGCACGAACAGAAAGGTCGGCGCCGGGCTGATCAACCAGAATCGGTGCTTCATAACGAGTTGTTTCGATCACGGGCTGTACAAATTCAGGATGATCGTTCAGCAGAGGGGCCGGGTTTTCCAGCTTATTCAGCACGTTTGAGTAGACTCGTGAGTTTCCCGCGGCCCGATCATCGTCAGCGCAGGACGCCACATTCATGCACAGACCACCAACGCTTATCAATGCCCAGACCGAGACCCAGGAGATGAATTGCTGTTTCCGAGAGAGAGTTGCCATTGTGATACGGTTCCTTGTCGTGATTCGGTCATTGTTTCGTGCGGCACAGTCTAAGCCTTGAGGTTCTTCGCACGTTTTACAATTGTACTTAAGCAGACGATTTCGGCTTAATCACCGGTGTCTCTCACCAGGCGACAAATGTGCTTGATTGCTTCACAGTCTGGATGTTCAGCATACATTCCATCCAGGCAGGAAATGAAATCAAAGGGAACCACTTTGAGCACTCGACGAAAACGGTCGATCCGGCAAATCAACGATACGCGCACGTATCTCGACGAACATCGGGAGGCGTTCGGCGAGGGTGAACGGAATGCGAGTACTCTACACAGCTCGCCGGGACCGGGGAGTTGAAACGCATGTGGTGCGAGTCAACAACGGTAATAGTTGGCGGCTGAGATGATGAAGCGGCCGCAGACCGCTGAAAGACGTTCACCAAAAGGTCAAGGCGTTCCACGGCCTTGACAAAAAATTCTAACCGTCTTCTGAACCTGAAACATCGATTCCGCGAAGCAGACCTTTGACCGAAATGAGAATGCTCTTCCGATATACGGCGATCATATATTGGATTGACGTCAATTATTGACAGTGTCTAGATACTGACGTATCGTCGCGCGATGCTTGAGGATCCGGCAAATCTCCTGCGCAAACACGGTGTCCAGGTGACGGCCCAGCGACTGGCTGTCGTGCGTGCGGTATCGAGTCGTCCCCACTGCACGGCGGACGACGTCGGCAGGGACGTTCGAGCGGGGATTGGAGCGATTTCGCGACAGGCGGTCTACGACGCCCTCGGCGTCCTGTCCGAAAATGGCCTCATCCGGCGCATCCAGCCCGCCGGGTCGCCGGCCCTTTATGAGGACCGGGTAGGAGACAACCACCATCACGTGATCTGCCGCAGCTGCGGAAAAACGGTCGACGTCGACTGCGCGGTTGGCGACACCCCGTGCCTGACCGCCGCCGACGACTCCGGCTATGAGATCGATGAGGCGGAGGTCATCTACTGGGTCACGTGTCCGGAGTGTCTCGCAACTGGTCCTGAATTGGCCAACGCCTGAACGTTTACCATTGCCGCATTTGGCAACGCAGACCAACCCTCTTTCAATCCAATCATTTTCAGTCCAAACATAAGGAGAATTCACATGTCAGATGACTCAGGTAAGTGCCCGGTGATGAGCAGCGCTTCTCGCAGACATACGGCGGCCGGGACCCTTTCGAACGGAGATTGGTGGCCGAACCAGTTGAATCTTCAGATGCTTCACCAGCACTCCCCGCTGTCCAATCCAATGAGCGAGGATTTCAACTATGCGGAAGAGTTCAAAACACTGGACCTGGACGCCCTGAAGAACGACATCTATTCGATGATGACGACTTCGCAGGACTGGTGGCCGGCCGACTACGGCCACTACGGGCCATTCTTCATCCGGATGGCGTGGCACAGCGCAGGCACGTATCGCATCGCCGACGGCCGCGGCGGCGGAGGAAGCGGCACACTCCGATTTGCGCCCCTGAACAGCTGGCCCGACAATGTGAATCTCGACAAGGCGCGTCGATTACTCTGGCCGATCAAGCAAAAGTACGGCCGAAAACTCTCGTGGGCCGACCTGTTGATTCTGACTGGTAACTGTGCTCTGGAGTCGATGGGACTTAAGATGTTCGGGTTCGGCGGAGGACGCGAGGACGTCTGGGAACCCGAAGGGGACGTTTACTGGGGTCCTGAAAGTGAGTGGCTCGGAGACGAACGCTACAGCGGCAAACGGGACCTAGAAAATCCCCTCGGCGCCGTGCAGATGGGCCTGATCTACGTGAATCCGGAGGGGCCCAACGGAAACCCGGATCCGCTCGCTTCAGCCGTCGACATTCGTGAGACATTCGGGCGGATGGCGATGAATGACGAGGAGACCGTTGCGCTCATTGCCGGCGGACACACCTTCGGTAAAGCCCATGGTGCCGCCGATCCGGAAAAGTACGTCGGTCCCGAACCCGAGGCCGCCGGCCTTGAGGAGCAGGGCCTCGGCTGGAAGAATACCTTCGGCAGCGGCAATGCCGGCGACACCATCGGCAGCGGCCTGGAGGGCGCATGGACCACCGAGCCGGCGAAGTGGGACAATAACTACTTCGACAACTTGTTCGGCTACGAGTGGAAACAGACGAAGAGTCCCGCTGGCGCGACGCAGTGGATTCCCACGGATGCATCTGCACAGGGCATGGTGCCGGATGCTCACGATCCGTCCAAAACACATGCTCCCATCATGTTCACGACCGACCTCTCACTGAAGATGGACCCAATTTATGCGCCGATTTCGAAGCGATTCCACGAGAACCCGGCCGAATTCGCAGACGCCTTCTCGCGGGCGTGGTACAAGCTGACTCACCGCGACATGGGTCCCCTTGTGCGGTGTCTCGGACCGGAGGTTCCGGCGGAGCCGCAGTTGTGGCAGGACCCGATCCCGGAGGTCACTCACGAGTTGATTGGGGAACAGGACGTCGCAGACCTCAAGAGCAGCATCCTCGCATCAGGTCTTTCCATTTCCCAACTGGTCTCAACCGCCTGGGCATCGGCGGTGACGTTCCGCGGTACTGACAAGCGCGGGGGAGCGAACGGGGCAAGGATTCGTCTTGCCCCGCAGAAGGATTGGGAAGTCAATCAGCCGGCGGAACTGGCGAAAGTGCTGCAGACGCTGGAGCAGATCCAGACGAACTTCAACAGCTCGCAATCAGGTGGAAAGAAGGTCTCGCTCGCCGACCTGATCGTTTTGGGCGGGTGTGCGGGCGTCGAGTCAGCGGCAAAAAACGCCGGGCACGATGTGCAGGTTCCCTTCTCCCCAGGCCGCACGGACGCGACGCAGGATCAAACCGACGTGGAATCGTTCGCCGTGCTTGAACCCACCGCAGACGGGTTCCGCAACTACTGCAGAAAAGGACAGGATCGATCAGCAGAAGAGCTGCTGGTCGATCGAACGCACCTGCTGACGCTGACCGCTCCGGAGATGACGGTACTCATCGGGGGCCTGCGCGTGCTGAATGCAAACGTCGGTCAGTCCGAACTCGGCGTCTTCACCGAGCGCCCCGAGATGTTGACCAACGATTTCTTCCTGAATCTGCTCGACATGAGCACAACGTGGGAGAAGTCCACCGAATGCGAGCACCTGTTTGAGGGTCACGATCGCGGGACTGGTAAGGTTAAGTGGACAGGCACCTCTGTCGACCTTGTCTTTGGTTCAAATTCCCAGCTCCGAGCGATCGCGGAAACCTACGCATGCAACGACTCACAGCAATCGTTTGTCCGTGACTTCGTGGCGGCGTGGGACAAGGTCATGAATCTCGATCGCTTCGACCTTTCGTGATTGGGACCGAGGCCCCTCAAACCCGGACATCTGCCCGTCAACGTGGTTTGAAACAGCGTGCCGGCGATCGGCGCGCTGTTTCAGCGGCCTGGATTGATTCGTCACAGATGTGACGTTGCCG
>JBDOMX010000639.1:0-13055 GCA_039831615.1 Planctomycetaceae bacterium | reverse complement strand
GCGCTACCTGACACTCTGGGGGTCGCCGGCGGGACGGATTCTTCAACACACCGGATGGCAACAGATTTCCATGACACCGGAAGCAACTCGTTCCGGCCTCGTGCTGCTCATTGCCTACGCGATCTTCTTCCTGACACTTGTGCAGCGCCTGCGATCACAACCGGACATCGACCGGCTGATCAAACTGGTCGGTATCTCGGCCACGGTGATGTGCGCCATCGGGATTGCTCAGATGCTGATCGGTGACGACCGGTTTCTCTGGCTGATCGAACATCCGACTCGTACCGCCAGTTGGCCGGCAAAAGGAACCTTCACCAACCAAAACCACTTTGCCCACTTTTTGGCGCTGGGAATTGGGCCTCTCCTCTGGTGGTGGCATGTCGCAGACAAGGCTAACGATGCGATTGAGCCGCGGACAACGTCCCGTTCCGGACGACGGCGTCGTGGCTCGCGTGGCTCGACGGAATCAAAACCGCGACCGATGCCCGGCGCTGGATTCTCACTGACAGAACAGCAGTGGCCGAGAATCCTGACCGGCGGGTGCGCGGGGCTTCTCACACTCGGTGCGGTCTGCAGCCTGTCACGAGGCGGCATCGCGGTCTTCATGGTGGCCGCCATCGTTGCCCTCTGTGCGGTCGGACAAAGCTGGAAATCCGTGCTGCGACTGGTGATCCCGCTGGCCATCTTTCTGGCCGCAGCATTGATCGCTTTCGGAACAGACGAACTCGCTGACCGCTGGAACGAGATCGCTCGTTCCAAATCCATCGACGACCTTTCGCACGGACGCTGGGCACTCTGGACTGCTCTTGCTCAGGCGATCCCCGAGTTTTGGCCGTCCGGTTCCGGTGTGGGCAGTCATGCGGACATTTACCCGATGTGGCTGTCCGAACAGTTCGACAGCCGATTCTCGCACGCCGAATGTGGTTATCTCCAGATTCTGCTGGAAACCGGAGTGCCGGGCCTGATGTTGCTCCTGTCCGGGATTGGTCTGTGCGGCTGGTGGTGTGTCCGTGGCTGGAAAGATGGCACGACTCAGCAGCGGCGCCGCATTACCGCTCTGGCGGCCGGACTCGTGGCCAGCGTCCTGCATTCCCTGATTGACTTCGTCTGGTATATCCCGGCATGCATGATTCTGACTCTGGTCATCATGGCCTGCATCTGCCGGTGCAGTCAGCTGACAAGTCCGGCGACGGGCTCCGGTCATGTCCCTGGCAGGCGGTTTGCCATGGTGCTTGCCGCTGGCCTGCTGGTCGCCATCCTGCCGATTGGTCAGCTGTTCGCTGATACGATTCAACGGAATCTGAATTCGTCACCTCACTGGCAATCCTATCACATCAGCATGCGGGAAGTCGCGAACGGGCCGATCGACGAACGAGTCGATCTGTTTAACAATCGCCTCGAATCCCTGATCGAACACCTGGAACGATGCACGACAGAAGATCCCTTTCATCATGACGCGTACACGTCCCTGGCCCCGCTGTATTTGCAGCGATTCGAGCAGCGACGCCAGGCCAGCGACAACCAGATGACACTTCGGGACGTTCGCGACACTGTTCGACAGGCCAATTTCGATTCCGCCCGGTCCATGCACGAATGGCTCGCCCGTGCGTTCGGAGACGACATCAGAGACCTCTACCGAGCGTTCAGTACGGCGCGACGTGCTCTGCAAATTCGCCCACTGCGCAGTGAAGCCTATATCGTGCTGTCAGAAACGGCATTCCTTGCAGGACTGGCTCAGCCCGAACTGGAAGCCATCATTGATCAGGCCGTCCGCGTGAGGCCCCATGAGCCAGGCGTCCTGTACGCTGCCGGCATTCTGGCCGACGATTCCAACGACGTCGAATCCGCGTGGCAGCTGTGGCGCCATGCAGCCTCCCTTGATCCTGGAATTGCACGACAGATTGTCAGTCGCTTCGCTGAGTTCATCTCGGTTGATGAATTGATCGAGCGTCTGACTCCGAACAAGACCACACACTGGATTCTGTACGACGTTTTCGGACGAAAGGGAACGCCCGAAGACCAGAAAGCAGTCGCCGTCGACTTTGCAGCCAGACATCTGGAAGGCCTCCGACAGAATGACTCCGAGTCTGCCGGCACCTGGAAACTTTACGCCACTCTGCTGTCGGCTGCGGAATACCATCAGGATGCCATCTGGTGCCTGCGCCGTGCCGTGAGACTCCGACCAACCGACCTGTCAGCGAGACGCCTGCTGGCCAGAACTCTCGTTGACGAGGGACAGCTGGATGACGCGAACCGCGAACTGCGGTGGCTGCGCCTCCGCCTTCCCGATGATCGGCAGATTTCCGACTGGTTGCAGGAAGTCGACAACAAACTGACGGCAGGAAATTCAGGCATTGACCGGAACCTGCACGAACCCCGGACATCCGAATCACCTCAGACGAGCCAGCAGCGCACAACGGTCCTCCCGGTTTCGACGAAGATCGAAACCGGCCCGCCCGGACCACCGCTCAACGATGCATTGGCAAACCCATCCCGCTCCCGGGCCCGTCGGATCGACCGATCCGACATGAAACGAAGGTAGATCATGCTCACCGACAGAGCAGAAGGGTTGATGCGATTCAGTCGTGTCACAAAGTACGCTGCAGTTGCGGCCAGTTGTCTGACGACGGCCGGGCTGACAGCACCCGATGGCGACTTTACGGCGGCGTTTCGAGCAGCCCTGATGCCAACGTGCATGATGTTCTTTGCACAACTCGCCTGCGGACCGTCGTGGTATTCGTGGGGTCGCACGTACTTTCGACGACCCAGTCGGACTGCCCTCCGAATGACCCTGCTGGACAGTCTTCTTGCCGGGCTGGGTCTGTTGGCGATACGATCATTGATGCCGACGGGATCCAGTGTGGCCATTCCGTTACGTCCCTGCTTTGTGTCTGCCGCCACAACGCTGCTGTTGTTGAACCGATTCCTGCCGTCCGCTCTGTCGTCGCTGATGTTCCGCCATGACCGCCGACCTCGTATCCTGGTGCTGGGACCGACCGGAGCGAGGCAGATCATTCGTCGGCAGCTGGATGTGGCGCAGGCCGTTGGACTCGAAATTGTCGACAGTCCTGCTGGTGAGGATGAGACAAACGGACTGCGTGTGTTCAAGCCGCAGGACGGAAAGGATCCGGAACATCCAGTCGCTCCCATTCACAGTCGCATCCATCAGCCTCATTCACCGCATGCTGTCGACCGAGTGGTTTTTGTGCGCAAGGATGGCGGCCATGAGTCGATGGAGTTGCAGCAGGAGATTCATCGACGATGCAGTGCGGCCGGGTTGCCGTTAACGGTCTACACGGAACAACGATCGGCTCCACAGCAATCCATCATCTCCATTTCCACCGATTCTCCGGGCATTTCACCGACAGCTCATGAGCCTTTGGAGAACCCCGTCAATCAGGCGGCCAAACGCACCCTGGATGTGCTGATCGCCATCCCGTTTGTGCTGTTCGTCCTGCCGCCACTGGCTGTGCTGGTGCGAATCATCCACGCGCTGCAATCTCCGGGCCCGCTGTTTTACCAGCAGGAGCGCTGTGGGCAGAATGGGTCAATGTTTCACATTTTTAAATTTCGGACGATGCATGTCCCGAAACCTGGCCAGACAGATCTGGAAGACAATCCAGCTCCACGCATCTTTGAACTCGGCGCCGTTTTGCGTGACTCGAGGCTTGACGAAATCCCTCAATTTCTGAATGTCCTGCTGGGTACCATGAGCGTCGTGGGACCGCGGGCACATCATATTCAGGATCGCATCAAGTTCAGCCGTCTGGTGCCTCAGTACCCCATGAGGATGCAGGCGAAACCCGGCATTACGGGGCCCGCTCAGTACCTCGAGTATCGCGGCGCGTTCCACCGGGACAGTGTGGAATCACGTGTGAGCTGTGATCTGGATTACATCAATCGATGGAGCATGCAGGGGGATTTGATTCTGATGCTGAAGACCGGACGAGTGATCGGCGAGTCTCTGTACCGGGCCGCACTCAGCAAGCTGTACCGTCCCGCGTCAACATCCACTCCGGCCGTCACGCTGAACCATCAGACGATGGCTCCGGTCGGCGGGCCAGCGAATCAATCCCAGGCAGCCTGACCGAGGAAACTCGTCAGACAGCAATCCCGCCGTCAATGCTCCTCCGATCCGTGTTCGATCGATTGTCATGTCGACCCGGCCGGAAGGACTTGTGTTCCCGCAACGCGTTCAACGTGGGAGCAGCCAGGTCGGGATCGAGTTACCTGGGGCGAGCAGGGGTTTCACGCGGGGGTTCCGGATTCTCCAGGATCGCCACCACCGCCCGCACAGCCTCCTGAGCGTCAGGTCCGTGCGCGACCAGCGTCAGCGGGGCCCCGTGAGTCGCCGCCAACAGCATCAGATCGGAGGCAGACCGCGCGTCTGCCGACCGGCCGTCGAATTCAATCTGAATCTGACAATCCAGATTGTTAATGGACTTCACGACGCGGGAAATGGGCGCAAGATGCAGACCGTTGGCGATTCCAAGCGTCATTTTATGAGTCACATCTTCCACGGTCTCCATCCTGACTTCTTTCATTCCTGCGTTCACCGACCGGATCAGTTCAACTGATCGTTCGCTCAAAAACAGGCAGCAGGTCAGACATCGACGACCAGGATGGAAATCCTGACGGTCGGTTTATAGCTCGTCATCATCATCATCGTCGCTGTCGGCTTCTTCCAAATTGCCCCAGATCGCCGACACCGTTGCCGACTGACGAAGGAAACTGCAAAAATCCTGCCCACGCAAATGACGGGAAATATTCTCCAGCCCTCTGAGATGATCCCCCGGACGATCGAGTGGCGATATCAACAGAAACAGGATGAAGACCGGCTCGCCGTCCAGACTCGCGAAATCGACGCCCTCCTTGCTCACGGCGACTGTGGCCACAAGTTCCCCCACGGCCGGATGTTTCGTGTGAGGAACGGCAACGCCGTTTCCGATCCCGGTCGATCCGAGCTCTTCCCGTTTCAGGATGGCGGCGACCACTTCATCCTCGTCCTCAGACTTAATGGCACCTTTCGTCTTCAGGCTGGCCACCATTTCCCGAATAACGTCCTCCTTGGTTGACGCCTTGAGTTTCGGAACAATCGCGTCTTTGACGACAAATTCTGTCAGTTTCATTTCGTTCCAGCTCTCACACAATCCGGGAAGGTGACATGTGTTTTGTACAACCGGACCATAGCGCCCGGAGTTTAGCCCTGTCAAAAATCTGCTTCAGGCTTCGGAATCTTCCGGCTCTTCAACGTCGCCTGACAGGTCTTCTTCGTCGACCGCCTGAACAATCTCACTTACTGGGCGGGCACGACGGTGATCCTTGAGCTTCTCTTTGTAGCGATGGACCTGGTGTTCCATTTTTTGAAGCGCACGATCGAACGTCGCACCGGCATCGTCGCCTTCGACATGGGCCACGATCGTGTGGTAACCCTCAATCTCCACAAGCATTTCGACATTCACACGCCCGGCTTCGAATTCAAACGTCACGTCGATTTCACTTACCTGGTCCAAATATCGAACCAATTTCTCCGATTTCCGTGTAACGTACTCATTTAGCTCGGGCTTGATCTTGCCGTGCCGGGCTGTAATGGCAACCTGCATTGAATGTCTTTCTGCCGAAACTCCACTCTTAACTCCGGGGAATCAGTGCCCCGAACCATCTGAAACACCCGCTGGAAGTTCAATTCCGGGGGACCACGATCTTAGCCCCGCCCGCCACGGAAGGAAAGTGCCTGCTGCGGGTTCCCGTCGGAAAGAACCTCGACCCAGGGTTTTCATCACGAATAACCGTCTTCAGCGGCCCGGATCGTTGTTGACAGTTGTCGGCCGGCACCGTCCAATCCCGCACCTCATTCACGCACATTCGTGGCTCCAACGCCGCTCCATTCGCTCACGATACGGCTATGCCACAATTTGATCTGATTGCCACGTCAACCTTCGGGCTGGAAAACGTCGTCGCCCGGGAACTCAAGGACCTGGGGTTCGACGAATGTCAGGTCTCTGACGGGCGCGTTCTTTTTTCGGGTGACGACAACGACATCGCCCGCTGCAATCTGTGGCTGAGATCGGCCGATCGTCTGCTGATTCGTATTGGCGAGTTCCCGTGCGCCGATTTCGGAGCGCTCTTCGACGTCACGATTGACCTGCCATGGAACGAACTGCTGCCAGTGGATGCCGAGTTCCCGGTCAGCGGACGGTCAGTCCGGTCGAAGCTCAAGAGCATCCCCAAAGTGCAGGGCTGCGTCAAAAAAGCGATCGTGGAAAATCTCAAGCGGCGCTACAACCGTTTCCGTTTCGAAGAGTCCGGCACCCTCTTCCCAATCGAAGTATCACTGCTGAAAGACGTCGCCACGCTCACCCTCGACACCACCGGCCCCGGTCTGCACAAACGCGGTTACCGTCAGGGCGCGGGCCGAGCTCCTCTCCGCGAGACGATGGCCGCCGGGTTGGTGCAGTTGAGTTTCTGGAATCGTGAGCGACTGCTGGTCGACCCGTTTTGCGGCAGTGGCACCATCCCGATTGAAGCTGCCCTGCTGGGCCGCAATATCGCACCTGGTCTGGGACGGTCGTTCCTCAGCGAAGACTGGCACTGGATGGACCGCAACGTCTTCCGTGAGGCGAGGACGGCGGCCCAGGACGCACGACTGCCGAGGCTGCCCGAAACGATACTGGCCTATGACCACGACCCCGCCGCCATCCGGCAGTCGGAACGAGGTGCCACTGAGGCCGGTGTTGCCGGTGACATCCGTTTTCGCCGTCAGGAAATCAGCGACCTGAAATCAAAGCGCGACTACGGCTGTATCGTCACCAATCCGCCGTACGGAGAACGCCTGGGCAATTCCGAAGAAGTCGAAGCCGTGTACCGCGAACTCGGTCGGGTCTTTGCTCCACTGGATACCTGGAGCATCTACGTGCTCACTTCCAATCGCTGGTTCGAGAAACATTACGGTCGTCGCGCACCCCGACGTCGCAAGTTGTACAACGGTCGCCTGGAATGTCAGTACTACCAGTATCCCGGGCCGCGACCGCCTCGTCAGGAAGATGATCAATCACAGACGGACGACAATCCTGCGTCGTCCGAGTAGTCCACATCTGATGAACTGCGATCGCCGAATTCTCGAACGGTTGGTACAATCCTGACGCGAAACGTCCGTCGTTGCCTCGGAGCTCGACATGACCCGCCGTTAGAAAGAGACGCCCACGATGAAGATCCGAATTACCTACTGCGTGATGTGAAACTATACTCCACAAGCGGCCGGTCTGGCAGCAGCGATCAAAGACGCAGTGGGGGTGGAATCCGAACTGGTCGAAGGTTCAGGTGGCATTTTCGATGTCGAAGTCGACGGTCAACTCATCTTCAGCAAGCACGAAACCAATCGATTTCCGGAACACGCTGAGATTTTGAACCAACTGCTGACGGGCTAACCCTGCAGCTCAATGCCGGCGCAGTCCATCCTCCATCAATGGCGTGGGAATGGTTCGATCAACGGCATCGATCCGACGCAGGGTCTCATGCTCCAGAATGAGATCCTTAGCCTCCAGAGTTTCTGCGAGCTGTTCCACACTTGTGGCTCCAACAATCGTGGACGCGACAAAATCGTGCTGACGACTCCAGGCAACACTCATACTGGTGAGCGTCACTCCGGCTTCGTCGGCAATCTGCTGCAGTTCATCAACCGCCGCACGCGAACGGTCATTCAGGAATCGTTCACAGATCATTTGCTGACGCTCTCCGCCATTCTGATAGGCAGTGAATCGAGCGCCCACCGGAAACCCGTCGCGGTACTTTCCAGTCAACACTCCGCCGCCAAGCGGAGCATACGCCAGCAGGCTGACTTGTTCCTGACGGCAAACCTGGGCTAACTCACTCTCACAGCGGCGATTGATCAGGCTGAAGTTGTTCTGAACCGTGTCGTAGCGCGTGAGGCCATGCAGGTCGGCCGTCCACAGGCTCTTCATGACGCCCCAGCAGGTCTCATTGCTGCAGCCAACGGCCCGGACCTTTCCCTGTTTCACCAACAGTGTCAGAGCGTCCAGGATATCTTCACAGCGAGCGCCATGATCGGGCCAGTGAGTTTGATAGAGATCAATATAATCGGTCTGCAGGCGCTGCAGGCTGTCCTCCACAGCGCGGATGATCTGTCGCCGATCCAGAGCCGTGTGACCATGGCGCACCGGTGGAACAAACCACCCGTGAGCTGGTCCGGTGATCTTGGTCGCCAGAATCACCGATTCCCTTGGCTTCGTTTGCAGCCAGCGGCCCACGATCTGTTCCGTGATACCGTATTTTCCGGCCGACGGCGGTACCGGATACATTTCCGCCGTGTCAAAGAAATCGATGCCCTCATCGAAGGCGCGATCCATGATTGCCAACGACAGCTTTTCGTCGCACTGTTCACCAAACGTCATGGTCCCCATACAGATATCGGATACCGCAATCCCACTTTGTCCCAGACATCGACGCTGCATTGTTTTTTTCCCTGTCCCTGATCATTTAAGGATGACTCGATCGGTCACATCGACGGTCACGGCCTGAAGACCTCGATGGAATCCGACGTCGCGGGGATCACGCCCGCCCGTGTGGCTCGTCGCGACAGTTGATTCAACGCCTCGCAACCTGTTTCACCCAGTTCGATCGTCCAGTCGTTGACGTATAAATCCACGTGCTGCATCAACACCTCGTCGTCGAATTCCTGGGCATACCTGCGCATGCTGGGCAAAGGAGCATCCCGACTGGCCAGAGCGAATTGCAGTGAATCATGAATCGATGACTGGACAGCCGAAATCACCTCGCGGGGCAATGATCGCCGAGCGACAATGCCACCCAGCGGCAGCGGGCAACCGGTTTCCGTTTCCCAGCGCGTGCCGAGGTCTTCCACCAGCGACAGCCCGGCCTGCTCCCAGGTAAATCGCCCCTCATGGATGCAGACTCCAAAGTCGGCTTCCTGACGCTGCAGCATGGGCATGATGTCTGAGAACACCACGTGGCGCACCTGTGAGGTATCAGGATGGAAGACTCGAAACAGCAATGCCGCTGTCGTGTCTTCACCGGGGCACAGCGTCACCTGGCCCTGGTCGCGCGGACTGACATCCGGCCGGGCGGCCAGTAACAACGGGCCCACCCGGTAACCCAAAGCCGATCCACTCGGCAGGACGACCGTTTCATTCGTCAGCTTCAATGCAGCATGGAAGCTGGTCTTGGCCACATCAAAGTCGCCGGCGAACAGACGATCGTTGAGCTGCTGAATATCGAGATACTCAAAGCGGAAGTCCAGCCCTCGCCAGTCCACGGCTCTGGTCATCAAAGCATGAAACGCAAAGATGTCGTTGGGACAGGTAGAAATCGCGAGGTGAATCGGAGTCGCCACAATCTGCTGTTTCTGCAGTTCAGTTATACTGAGGAATCTGCTTCTTTGCTTCGCGCAAATGATGTTGCAGCACCGGTCGTTCCTGAATCGCACAAACACTGACGCAGTGTTCCAGCAGATCGGCCGCTTCGCCCGGCCGGCCGGCTCGCAGTGTCAAAATCGCCAGGTCGCGCCGCTCGCGCCACGAACCGGGCTTGAGAAACGCCAGCCGACGTTGAACACGCCATGCAGACGTCCATTGATCCTTCGAACCAAACAGTGCCTTCAGGTTGTTGAGCATCCGAATGATGATTGAACGTTCGCTGACCGGCTTCAGGGTGGGGTAGATGTCGGCTGTCGGCAGTTCCGTGACCTCGTGCAGCCACTCGACACATTCCACTTCGTCCATGACGTGTCCGCCCCGAAACGGATCAACGTACACGACGCCTGCGTCGCTGTGCAGGCGAGTGATAAAATGCGACGGCGCCGCGATGCCTTCGAGGGGAATCCCCAGTTCACTGGCAATGGCCATGTACGCTACCGACAACGTGATCGGTAATCCTCGACCGGATTCCAGCACACAATTCAGGTAACTGGCCTCTGCCTCTTCATAGCAGCGTTCATCGCCACGCAGATTGAGTTCATTGGTCAGATGGCTGATGAGCAGTTTGAGTTCATTCAGATCGTTGCCGGCCAAAGCCACCGATCGGGTCAGCGACGAAACCGATGAACGAAGGGTTTCCAGCGTCGGCGTAAAGTCCAGATCGGGTTGTTCGTCCCGAGCAATCTCCAGCGCGGCCACGACCAGGTCGACGTCAGACTCCCGTCGAACCATTCGCAGGAACTGAGTATCGTCTTTGAATGACCGGATCGCAGACATCTGAATTCAACAGAAAACAGTCAACACCAAACGAGGAACAGAACCGCATCGCCGTTTCGGGCACGAGCGGCGGGACTATAGTCAGGCACCAGCATTGCCACAATGGCGAGATGTCGACCGCATTACCAGTAGAAACTGCAGATTGCCAGTGCTCGCCAGTGTCTCGACAAACGGTCTTCCGGAAGGCCGCAGAAATTTTTCGGCACTACAAATCCCGTCGGTGATCAACGGTTGTCCGGTCGATCATTTGACCGTGCAGTGGTCGCGTCGTAAGGTGGCTGGGTTGATTGAACCACGATGATGGCCGCGTCATCCGTTGATGCGTCTTTTTTGTTTTCTTCGGATTCCGAATCATGAACAATCTGAATCGCGCGGCAGTGATTTTCCTCTGCAGCGTGGGGATCCTGGGTTGTGTCGACCAGACCGATGCTCCCGGTACAACGGCGACCGACAGTTCGGAACGGCACAGCATCGCCTTTGTGACAAACCAGATTGCTGACTTCTGGAAAATCGCCGAAACCGGTGCTCAGGCAGCGGCCAAAGAGTTTAACGTCGAAGTCACGGTCGTCATGCCGCCGGAAGCGACGGCCGTCGTGCAAAAACAAAAAGTTGAAGATCTCCTGACTGCGGGCGTCGAAGCAGTCGCCATCAGCCCGCTGGATGCCGACAATCAGGTCGAGTGGCTCAATTCCATCGCCGAACGCGTTCCCATGATCACGCATGACTCGGACGCACCCAATTCCGACCGTCTGATGTACGTGGGCATGGATAACTACCAGGGTGGCCGCATGTGCGGGGAACTGGTCAAGGAAGCGGTCCCGGACGGTGGCAATGTCCTGATCAGCATCGGACGACTTGAACAGGACAACAGCAAATACCGCCGCCAGGGTGTCATCGATGAATTGCTCGACCGCGACCGGGATGCGAAATACTATGAGGAACAACCGGGTGCATGGGATCCTGTCGACGGTGAGATTGTGGGTGACAGATACACCGTTCTGGCAACCATCACAGACCAGGGAAAACCGGAAGTTGCACTGGCGAAAGCAGAAGACGCATTGAATACCTGGTCCGATATCAACGCCATGGTTGGACTGTTCGGTTATAATCCGCCCGCGATTTATCAGGCACTCAGAAAATCTGACAATCTTGGTAAAATCGCCATGATCGGGTTCGACGAAGACGACACCACACTGAAGGCCATTAAGGACGGCGATTGCATCGGCACAGTCGTTCAGAATCCTTTCGAGTACGGTTATCAGTCAGTCCGGATACTGACTGAGCTGCTCCGAGGCGCTGAATCAGTCATCCCCGAATCGAAATACATCGACATTCCGCCTCGCAAGATTACGGCAGACAATGTCGACGAGTTCTGGGATGATCTGCGAGTCAAGAAGGGACAGTAGGGCCGAACTCCCTGAGGCGTCTATGAACTGACAGGACGGTCTCCCGTCCGATAGTGTCCCGGGCATTGTGACCGGCATGATTTGCCGGCCTGCGGAACGAAACCGTCCGTTCGAGGTCGTGTCCCTCAGCGAAACTGATGAACACTCAATCCACTCCCCGACTTCAGGTCCAGGGCATCTGCAAAAGCTTTCCGGGCGCGCGTGCGCTGCACAATGTCGATCTGCATGTCAATAAGGGAGAGGTGTTGTCTGTTGTCGGTGAAAACGGCGCCGGCAAAAGCACACTGATGAAGATCCTCGCCGGAGTCCAGACTCAGGATTCCGGCGAGATCGTGCTGGATGGATCGATCATCCGGGTTCGATCCGTCAGCGAAGCGCTCAATCATGGAATTGCGCTGATTCACCAGGAGCTCAATCTTGCTGACAACCTGAACGTCGGTGCCAACATCTTTCTTGGTCGCGAACCCATCCGCCGAGGTCTCATTGACAACGCGACGATTTACGCACGATCTGAGGCGTTCCTGCAGCGAGTCGGACTCGACGTGTCCCCTAAAACTCTTTTGGGACACCTGACGATCGGCCGACAGCAACTTGTGGAGATTGCCAAAGCACTGTCGATCGATGCGCGCGTACTGATCATGGATGAACCCACGTCGAGCCTGTCGGCCGGAGAATCCGAACGTCTGTTTGAAGTGATTCACGATCTGCGCAAACATGGAGTGAGTATCCTCTATATTTCTCATCGCCTGGCCGAAGTCGGGGATCTGTCAGATCGAGTCACGGTACTGCGAGACGGCGAAAATGCGGGCGACCTGGATCGCGTCGACGTCAATCATGATTCTTTGGTGAAGCTGATGGTCGGCCGCGATGTATCTCGCTTCTATTCCCGCCAACCTCACACAGCCGGCGATCCAGCGATTGCCGTTCGTGATCTGGCGACGCCGGCCTGGCCTGAACATCGTCTGAGTTTTGAAGTCCGGGCTGGTGAGATTGTGGGGATTGCAGGTCTGGTGGGAGCCGGCCGCACGGAATTGCTGCGAACATTGTTTGGCGTTGACCGGCCGGTCAACGGGCAGATCGTTGCTGGAGGAGACATCGTACACTTCTCCTCACCGCGCGACGCCATCCGGGCGGGAATTGCGCTGGTTCCGGAAGACCGCAAGCAACAGGGAGTGGTTCTTGAAATGACCATTCGCGAGAATATCGGACTGGCAGGACTGCGTCAGAACTCAAGAACAGGCGGCTTCCTCAACGTCTCCGCAGAAACCGACGACTCGTCACGAATGATGAAACGCCTGCGCGTGAAATCCCCCACAGATCGACAGCTGGTCGGCAATCTCTCGGGCGGTAATCAACAGAAGGTCGTCCTCGGAAAATGGCTGGCGCTCCGGCCGAATGTCCTGCTGCTGGACGAACCCAC
>JBDOMX010000531.1:0-13091 GCA_039831615.1 Planctomycetaceae bacterium | reverse complement strand
TCAGACATCGAACGCCTCCCGTGCTTATGAAGTGAAATGTTTTTCCACTCTTCCTACGCTCGAGGAGGCGTTTGCGTTGAAAAATGGTGCGCAATGCAGGCTAGCCTCCTTTCACGATCGGGACTGACTTCATTTGACACTGCGCACGATGACTTCAACGGCTCGATCACTATACTACCCGGCGTCCAGTGCACGCCTGTCTGAGTAGCCTGATGGAAGTGCTGCGGCACTTGTCACGTGTTCGATGAAAAATACTCGCCTGAACAGACTGAGAATTGTGCTATGAGGAGCAAATCGTTGTTGTCACGCCGAGTCTGGATCGTCGCCTGCGTGTTGCTCATTTTGATCGCAGCGGGAATGCTCCGATGGTCCGGGCACAGTCCTCGCCCAAACATCATCCTTGTTACATTCGACACCACACGGGCGGACCACATGGGTGCCCATGGATATGAACAGGGGCTGACCACCGCTTTCGACGACTTCGCCAGCCGCGGTGTGTTGTTTGAGCAGGCGTATGCACCGTGTCCGATTACCCTGCCGTCACACGCGACCATGCTGACGGGCCTGTACCCCCCCGAACATGACTTGCGCGTGAACGGCTCCGGAAAGCTGGCGTCCGAGCTCCCGTTTCTTCCGGAACTCCTGAAACAGCAGGGCTATGACACGGCAGCATTCATTGCTGCTTCACCCGTGCTGGGTTCCCAGTTTGGACTGGATCGCGGCTTCGATACGTACGACGATGATCCAGCCCGACTGTCGGCTCGGACAAGGCCGTATGGCGGTGAGCGGCGCGATGGCGAAGAGGTGGTCGACCTGGCACTTGCGTGGCTGAAACAGCGAACGTCTCAGCCCTTCTTTTGCTGGATTCATCTGTATGACGCACACGGTCCCTATGACTCCTACGCTGATGTCTACCAGAACAGGTTTGAGGAGAACCCGTACGATGCCGGAGTTGCCTGGGAAATTCGGCAATTCGAGCGCGTGACGACCTGGTTAAAAGATCGCGAGCTTGAGTCGGGGACACTGGTCGTGGTAGCCGGCGATCACGGTGAAGGTCTTGATGATCACGGAGAACATGAACACGGCATGCTGGTGTACAACTCCACGCTGCATGTCCCACTGGCCTTCGCTGGCCCGCCGTACTGTCTGCCGGGGACGCGTGTCGCCGATGCTGTTTCGCTCGTTGATCTCATGCCCACTCTGCTCGACATTCTGAAGATCCCCGCGCCGGAACACGTCAGCGGGAAGAGCCTGCTGCCGGCCCTCAAGGGACAGGACATTGAGTCACGAGATTGCTATGCCGAAGCAGAGATGCCGTACTTCCTGAATCGCTGGTGCCCGCCGCGGACCGTGATTTCCAACCGCTGGAAGTACATACACACCACCCGGCCCGAGCTCTACAATCTGGACGATGACCCTGGCGAACTCACAAACCTGGTGGACACAGCTGACGAAGAAAGTCAGAGACTGCAAACACTGCTGACCAACATGCAGGAAGCGTTCAGCCGGACTGCTTCCGAGGAAATTGCATTGTCGGAACAGGAGGTGGCGAATCTCAAGTCACTGGGATATGCGGCGGGCGGCACGTCCCCCGAGGAGGATGACTCATCCACCACCGACGAAGAGCTGATCGACGTCAAAGACATGGTGCCATTCATTGCGACCTACGAAGAAGCCAAACACATCGCGGCGGGCGAGCAATTGGAGGAAGCCATCGTCATGCTCAGAAAGGTTGCCGAGGCGACGGAACAGTTCCCGGCATCCGACCTGCGGCTGGGTGATCTGCTGGCGCAAACCGGACGGCCCGAGGAAGCCATGGCGATCTATCGTTCCGTGCTGGCGCGGCGCCCCGACTTCGTGAAGGCGCATGTTTCTCTGGGCAGAGTTCAGTCCAGCCAGGGTCAGTTCGAACAGGCGGAGACGAGTTTTCGGGAATTCATCAAAGCCAATCCTCATGACGCCGTGGGTCATCTGGAACTGGCGAACGTGTTGACTCAGCAGAAGAAATTTGACGATGCGATCCTGGAGTATCGCGAATCGCTTAGTCTTGCGCCAAATACCGTGGCTGCCAATGTTTCGTTGGGACACCTGCTGGCAATGCTGCGTCGGCCGGGTGAGGCGGTGGGCTATCTTGAAAAGGCTCTGGACGACGATCCGAACAATGTCGCTGCCCAGGAAAATTTAATGATGGTACTCGCGCAAACGGGGCAGATTGGCAGAGCGATCCAGACAGGAAAGCAGGCAGTGACCCTGAGTCCGAATTCGTTTGAAATACGTTTTAACCTGGGACTCATGCTGATTCAAAACCGACAATACGCAGACGGTGTTGTTCAGCTTCGTGAGGCTCAAAGAATCCGTCCGGATGATCCACGTCCGGCCCAACAGATCCAGCAAGCCGAAGCGGCGATGAGACAAAGCGGTCGTTAGCAGTTTTCAAAAACACGTTGCGGGTGCTGACTTACGGAGGCAACGGCTGATGGGCTCCGGTCCTTCCGCCGCGGCCACAAATCAGCGTCATATGCTGTCCCTGGATCGACACCCGGACAGTGGTCGGCACATGACATAACGGATGCCGGCCGACGCGACAGCGATGCGCAGGCGGCGTTTCCGCGTGCTCCACGCGCCAATGTTCCTGCCCTCAGAGGACGAAAAGGCGGGACCCATTGGAGTCCCGCCCAGGCGTGGTCTGCTTTGCAACGGCGATCAGCGTGACAGAAAGGCGACGACCCGACCGACTTCCACGCGAAGCGTCACGTCTTCGTAGGTGGGAGCACCGGTCACGGTGGCCGTCATCGTGCTTGCGTCAAAGTTGATCCAGTTGTTTTGAGGAGCCGTCGATGATTCGGCCACCTGTTTGTACAGTGTTTGCACATTGGGGCGGTTTCGCAGGGTAATGACATCACCCGTGCGAACCATCATGCCCGGCTTGTTGACTGTGATTCCGTTGAGCTGAAAGTGACGGTGCACGATCCCCTGCCGAGCCTGCGGACGGGTCAAAGTGAATCCAGCGCGACGAACGACATTGTCGAGTCGCATCTCACAAATCAGCAGAAGCTGTTCACCGGTGTTGCTCTTCATATGGCGAGCCTTGGTGAAGTATCGCTTCAGCTGGCGATCACGCAGTCCGTAGTAGAACTTGATCTTCTGCTTTTCGGCCAGACCGATCCCGTAGTTGGTCGGCTTCTTGCGGCGGCGATGCATCCCTGGAGGATACTCCTTGCGCTCCAGCGCTTTGATGCTGCCGCTTGATTCGTAAACATTGACGCCAAGGCGTCGGTTGATGCGTCCTTTTGGACCGGTATAATGTCCCATTTGCTCCAAGACTTTCGAAGATGTTCAGGCTCTGTACCGCCAACGCGTTACACACGCGACGGCCGTCTTCTCAGTGTTCAGCGACGACGCAGATCGTCGCTGGCGTACTCGACAGACAGTCATTCAGAAATGCTGTGTACAGAGAAATCATTCTGCCGGCGGAGCCATGAATGGCAGGCAGGCAGAAGGGCGGCAGCGTATCGACGATCCGGCCGATAATCAACAGTAGCCGTCCACCTGAGCATGAACCGGATGCCTGCCCGCAAAACTGCGGCGAACCTTGCCTTTTCTTCTGGTAGTCTAGAATGTCGTCCGACGGACCTCAGTCCCGTCAACTCGGCCGTGAATGCCTGTATTTGAGCGAATCGCCATGGACGACAACCAATACGATGCCCTGCTGATCCAGTCTTTTGGTGGGCCGGAGGGCCCGGACGACGTCATTCCGTTTCTTGAGAATGTCCTGAGAGGACGCAATGTTCCCAGGGAACGCCTGCTGGCGGTGGCTGACCACTACCAGGAATTCGGTGGCGTGAGTCCGATCAATCAGCAGTGCCGAGATTTAATCGATGCCCTGACGAAGGAACTGTGCGAACACGAAATTAACCTGCCACTCTACTGGGGCAATCGCAACTGGCACCCCCTGCTGGATACGACGTTTCAGGAGATGCAGCAGGACGGCATCAAGCGAGCCCTGAGTTTTGTAACGTCGGCCTTCAGCAGCTATTCGGGGTGCCGCCAGTACCGTGAAGACGTTGTCAAATTCAGATCCGCGGTAGACGCTGACGAAATCGAGGTTGATAAGCTGCGGGTCTTCTACAACCACCCGGACTTCATCGACGTCGTCGCCGAATCAGTGCAGCACGCGATCACGGAACTCGATCTGAGTGACGCACCTTTTGTGGCGTTTACCGCTCACAGTATTCCGGGATCGATGGCCGCCGGCTGCGATTACGAACAACAGTTGCGCGAAAGCTGTCGGCTGGTCGCGGAGGCACTTGAACTTCCAAACGACAAGTGGGATCTCGTGTACCAAAGCCGCAGCGGCCGTCCGCAGGACCCCTGGCTTGAGCCCGGTATCTGCGACTTCATTGAAACGCTTCATCAACGCGGCGTCCGTGACCTGGTCATTTCACCGATCGGCTTCATTTCCGATCACATGGAAGTTTTGTTCGATCTGGATACGGAAGCCCAGGCAGTGTGCGGTCGTCTGAACATCGACATGCGCCGTGCTGCCACGCCTGGAACGCACCCGAAGTTTATCGGGATGATTCGAAAACTGATCCAGGAACGCTTGTCCGGTTATGAACCCGAATCCGTCGGTCGGTTTCCGCCCAACCACGACGTGTGTCCGGAGGATTGCTGCTATTCCGGACGCGGGCGGTGACGGCGGGTGAGCAGGCTCGTGATCGTGCCAGTGTGAGCCAGGGAAGTTATTGTCCAAAATACAGCTGCCGTCCGTTCGTTCCGGTTCAGCGAGCCATGATGTTTGCACCCGGGGTCAGCAATGCTCCCACCCCCATGACTCCAAAAACGCCGGCGAACAAAGCGAGTGAGAGAATCGTGCCGCAAATGGCGACGGCGCGCGGTCGATGCGGCACGAACAGACCTGCAGTACTCAAAATCAGCCCGACCAGATTCAGCACAGCTGTGGCACTGGCGATCAACAGAACCTGCAGCTGTCGGGCGGCCAGCTCAGAGTCAATCAGCTCTGGCTCGGCGGCGGCTGGACCGTCAGACGCGACGCCTTCATCCGGCAACCGACTCGCAGCCGCGAACAGCACACTGCACAGCAGCCCTGCGATCACTGTCAGAATGAGTCCGATCGTGGCGACAGTATTCCCGGGGCCGTCTTCCGGAAGATTCGCTGCGCCTGGCTCTATCGCCGGATCGCTCATGGCTGGACTCCTGAGCCCAACGCCGTCAGTAAAAGAATGAAAGTCACAAATGCCCCCGTGAAGAACGACACTGTCAATCCAATCACCGCAGGTGTTCTGGGCCGACCATTGATACTTCCGTGGAGTGACAGGAACAAAGCGAGCATCGTGACGGTGCCGCTCAGCAACAACAGACCGACGATCAGCCAGGCCTGCCAGGAGTTGGCAGTGAAGTTTTCAGGCTCACCGAGCGCTGACAATGTTTCGGTGATCCCGATCCAAAGCGCGTGCAGGAGCAACTGCACGATGCTCAGAACCAATCCGGCGAATCCGCCGCGATTGGAACGCCACTGAGCAATCATACCGGGTTCGTGGGCAACCGGCAGCCACTGACGGGTTGGGCCCGACACGGACACTACTCCTCACCGTCGACTTCGGACATCCGCAGTTGTTTCATTTTGCGATACAGATTCGACCGATGCAGGCCAAGCAGCTTTGCCGCCTCCGTCATATTGTCGCCGACCTGGCGAACGCTGCGACGGATGAAGTCACGCTGGAAGGCTCGTGTCGCCTTTTCCAGCCCCAGATCCAGCGAGGGCAGTTTTCCGGTTTCGTCTTCCGGGCTCAGGATGAACGCAAGATCGTCGGCATCAACTTTGTCATTCGGACACAGAAAGGCGACACGTTCCATGAGGTTGCGCAACTCGCGAATATTGCCCGGCCACAGGTGCGACTGCAGACGTCGTCGAGCCTCGGTCGTGAACTGCAGATCAGCTCGACGTGCCTGAGCCGCAAAGCGGCTCAGAAAGTACTCTGCCAGTGGCAGAATATCTTCCGGTCGATCGCGCAGTGCCGGCAGATCAAGCGTCACCACGCTCAGGCGATAGTACAGGTCCTCGCGAAAACGTTTCTCGCGGACTGATTCCACCAGGTTCGCGTTGGTCGCAGCGATGATTCGAACGTCGATAGGAATCGCTTGTGATCCGCCCACCCGCGTGATCAGTTTTTGTTCGAGCACCCGCAGCAGCTTCGCCTGGCCACCGACACTCATATCCCCGATTTCATCGAGAAAAAGTGTGCCGCTATCGGCCAGTTCGAATTTTCCTTTACGCATATCTCGAGCATCGGTGAATGCACCCTGCTCGTGACCGAACAGCTCACTTTCGAGCAGGGTTTCTGTGAGCGCCGCACAGTTGACCGCGACGAAGGGTGACTGAGCACGTTGACCCTGAAAATGCAGGCTTTGCGCGACCACTTCCTTGCCCGTGCCACTTTCGCCCAACACCAGAACAGGAAGGTCGGTCGAAGCCAGACGGTGGATGGTGTCGCGCAGGGCACTGATCGCCGAACTTTCGCCGATGATCTCGACGGCGCTGGTGACCTGTTCCGCCAGCTGATCTCGACTGCGCTGGAGCAGGCTGCGTTCCCGCAGGTTGCGGAGTGCGACAGCGGCCTGGGTCCCCAGCTGCTGCAGGCATTCGACATCTTCTTCAGTGAAATCCAGACCGCGGTTGCGATTAATTCCTTCGAACGCGCCGACAATGGATCCGTCCGAGTCCTTCAAGGGCACACAAATCAGATTTCGTGTGCGGTATCCACTTTCCCGATCTACGGCCTGGTTAAAACGAGGATCCGCATAGGCGTCGTCAACCGTGACGGCGCGCCCGGTTCGCAGAGTTTCCCCAACGATACCTTCACCGGCAGGGATACGGAGCGATGAGCCTGGCATTCCCAGGGCCGGTCGGGCTTCTACTTCGTTGCGCTCCCGATCCCATAAGAAAATGCTGCTGCGATCGCAGTCGAGCAGACGCGCCGCTTCGCCCGCAATGATTTCCAGCAGCGGCTCGGTTTCTTCGGTGAGGGACAGTCGCGAGGCAATATCCAGTGTGGAACACAGCCGATCCAGTTGCCGCGATGATTCGGACTGGCGGATTGCCAATGGAAGAGCAATGTTCATGCCACGTGTGATCATGGCTGCCGGGAGTGTCAATTCTTCGACACTGTTGCGACTCGTGCCAACGAGTAGCTGTCCGAATCCACAATCCACAATCGGCAACGCAAACTGGCAGGGAGCCGACTTGAGAAAGCCCGCGGTGTCGCGGTCGGCCGCTGATTCCCAAAGTTCGATCGGACGTGAGGCTGGAGCACGTCCAACTTCAGCCACACAATCCCAGTCCGGCCCCGGCACACGACGTATGATGGCAAGCCAAATGGTATTCAATTCGCCTTCCAGTTCTGAACACTGGTTCCGCAGAAAGGTCTCGGGATCGGTCGCGGAGGAAGCATTGACCTGAAGTCTGCAGAACAGGCCCAGCAATGGGGCAAGATCGACAGTCTCCGCCGACTGAAACGCTTCCTGAGTTCGAATCCATTGTACGTCACTTTCAGACACGTACTGACTCCCGCTGCCTTCGAATTGACACCAACACACATCCAGCGCCATCGAGATGATGTCGGGAAGGTTAGTGGGGCAGATCAAAAAGTCAACCGGATTTTGCGCAGGACCTTGTTACTGCTTGTTTGCTGCCGAGTTGTCCTGAGTCTTTTCGATGGGTTCTCCCAGCCCGAACTGTTGTAAAGACTGTTCATAGATCTGGACAGCTTCGGGCAGCTGCTCACGCAGACTCGCGGAACGTCTTGAATCCGAGGGGTGAGTTGACATGAATTCCATCGGTCCCCCCGCTCCCTTCAGAGCTGCAAAGCGTTCCCAGAATTCAGGTGCCGCCGAAGGGTCGTAACCCGCTTCGGCCATCAATTTGACGCCGATCGCATCAGCTTCCAGTTCGTGCTTGCGGCTGTACGGCAGGATGGCTCCGTATTCTGATCCGAGACTGAACGCGGTGAGGGCGATCTGTTTGCGGTGGTCGTCCTGTTTCTGCAGCAAACGTCCGACGGTCTGCTGTCCCAGATTTTGCGCCATCTTGTGGCTCATCCGTTCGCCGCCGTGGCGGGCGATCGCGTGCGCCACCTCGTGCGACATCACCACAGCGAGGCCGGCTTCTGTTTCGCAGACAGGCAGCATTCCGGTATAGACCGCGACTTTGCCGCCAGGCAGGCAGAACGCATTCTGCGTATCTGATTCAATGACTGTGAATTCCCAGTCGAAATCCGGACGATCCGCCACTGCGGCGATCCGAGTCCCCACACGCCGGACGAGTTCTTTGTATCGTTCGTTTTCTGAAACCGGTTCTTTTTCAAGGACCTCTTTGTAGGCTGTCAGTCCCAGGGCATTTTCTTCGGCTTCAGAAACTGTCAGCAACTGGCGGCGTCCTGTCACGGGAGCCGTCGTACAACCGCCGACTGCGATCGCCCCGGCGATGATTCCCACTAACAGGAGCGGCAGGATCGCTGGTGTCCAGTTGCGTAACCAAGGCATCATTCAAATCCGTGTGATGGTGTGTTGAACCTGAAGTCGTGCCCGAAAATGGAGCCGACCTGCGAACGATTATTGAAATCTATGACCGACGACAGCAGTTTTCGAAACGTCGTGGCGGGTTCCGGCTCGCGGGCAGCAACGGATAATGAGCTCTGGCACGACCGCCGCGACCACGAATCAGCGTAATACGCTGCAACTGGATCCTGCAAGACGAGCTGCGTGTCTGGGATGACCGGACTGATAGAATCCGCCTGAGTTGCCGCAAAGACAGGCCAACACTGCCGGAATCCAGGTATTCGAACGACCCATGACGTCTCCAGCCCAAAACATCATGCTCACCATCTCCTATGACGGCACCGGCTATCACGGGTGGCAGGTGCAGCCGAACGGGATCACCGTGCAGGAGTGTCTGGAATCGGCGATCGCCACGCTCACCGGTGAATCACTGCGGGTCTTGTGTGCCGGGCGAACAGACTCCGGAGTGCACGCTTTGGGTCAGGTGGCCAGTTTTCAGACGAGATCGCGGATCCCGCCTCAACAGTTTCGACGTGGCTTGCAGCGGTACCTTCCTGACGACATTACCATCGTGAGGTCGGCGCGAGTGGCCGATGATTTTCACGCGACCTATTCAGCGATCCGCAAGCGTTACCGGTATCTCATGTGGGATGGTCCCGTCATTCCCCCGTACCTCCGCGGTTATGCATACCAACCTCGGCGAGCGATCCAGGTGGAGCGAATGCGGGAAGCACTGCCAGGGCTGTTGGGAACACATGACTTTCGTTGTTTTGAGACGAACTATCCGAACAAGGCCACCAGCGTCCGCACGATTTCAGATGCCACCATCAGGCGCAGCCCGGCCCCGGAGTTCTGGGCTCCTGCAGAATCCTGGCAACCAACCGACGTGCGACCCCACGAAGATCGTCAGCGGCCATTGATCAGCTTCGAAGTGGAAGCCGATGGTTTCCTGTACAATATGGTCCGGGCGATCGTGGGGACTCTGCTGCGGATCGGCAATCTGCAGCGGCCAGTCGGCTATCTGCACGAAGTCATGAAAAGTATGGATCGCAGCATGGCCGGATCGACTGCCCCTGCGCATGGACTGTACCTGGTCCAGGTGGACTATCCTCCAGAGCTGCAGCGTGTCCCGGAATGAAGCATCCGAGGAATGCGCAAAAAAACACGAGTCTTGGCGTCCAGGTGCCGTGACTCGTGTCATCTCATCGGAGAAGTGATTTCACCGAGGGTGGGTTTGCTGCAGGAGATGATCTACCAGGCGTCGCAGGCCACTTCGCGGCGACTTTCGCTGTCAAAGACAGCATAGTCATCGCCGCTGGAATAGTCGTCTCCGGACGCATGGTACGCGTCATATGCCCGAGCGGTATCGTTGAGTTCGTTAGTGACTGCGTATTGCAGACTCGTGAGTCCGGCAATCGCGCCAATGACCAAAATGGTGCCCACGAGCACAACCTCGGAGGACAGGATCATTCCTCCTTCGTCGCTCCACAATCGTCTGAAGCAGCGTTGCATCAGGTGTCACTCCAGTGTCATCAACACGGGGAAAGAAGGAATGTTTCCGTTTCACAACTCTACATCAAAATGCGCGCAATGCTGAGAAACTGTCCATGAGACAGGCGGTTTGGCCGTTTGATCACGTCCGCACGCGGAATGCATCGGCATTATTGATTGTTGCGGATGTCCCTGAAAACATGCGATCAGGAATGCCAATTGATGAATCACGGCTAAACTGCGGTGCACCATGCGTTTTGCTGACGGGACCCGCTACTCAATCGAATCTGCCGCCGATGCCCAGTAAAAAAATCAAGCCACAAACTCTGCGTGGCTTCCGGGATTTCCTTCCCGATCAGATGATGGCGCGAGAACATCTGATCGACACGGCACGTCGTGTCTACCGAAGCTACGGTTTCGTTCCCATCGATACGCCGGCTCTGGAGTACGCAGAAATCCTCCTGGGTAAAGGAGGCGACGAATCTGATAAGCAGGTCTTCCGGTTCACTGATCAGGGCGATCGCGATGTTGCCATGCGATTCGATCTCACGGTACCGCTGGCCCGGTATGCCGCCCAGCACATTCAGGAACTCGGGACGCCGTTTCGTCGTTATCATATTGGTCCGGTGTGGCGAGGCGAACGTCCGGCTCGCGGACGATATCGCGAATTCATGCAGTGCGATTTTGATACCATCGGTACCGCCAGCAACGCGGCTGACATCGAAACCCTGCTTGTGATCAACGATCTCTTCGAAGCCATCGGCGTGGAACGTTTTACGATTCGTGTGAACAATCGGAGGGTACTCAACGGCCTGCTGGAAAAATATGATCTGCAGGAGCATGCCACCGGGATCCTCCGCTGCCTCGACAAGATCGACAAGATCGGCCGAGACGGGGTGGCCGTCGAGCTGCAGGAGCGCGTGGGGCTGACTGCTGAAAATGCCTCGAGCGTGCTCGACATGGCTCAGCTGACCGGAACACCGGAAGAGATCCTCTCCCAACTCGACACAATCCTGGCGGGCAGTGAGACAGGTGAACTCGGACTGGCCAATCTCCAGGAACTGTTCACGACAGTTCGAGGCTGCGGTTTGCCGGATGATCGCGTACGACTTGACGTTTCGATCGCTCGCGGTCTCGACTATTACACCGGGACAATCTACGAGACATTCCTGAGCGATCTGCCTGGGATCGGCAGTGTTTGTTCCGGCGGGCGTTACGACGATCTCGCTGCGATGTTTACGTCCCAGCTGCTGCCAGGTGTGGGAGCCAGCCTTGGGATTGATCGTATGCTGGCGGCGATGGACGAAATCGGCATGACGGCAAAGGCGTCTTCTCCGGCTGACGTGCTGGTGACGATGTTTTCCCGTGATCATGTGGCCGATTATCAGCAGGCCGCGAGATTGTTGCGACTCGCCGGGATCGCCGCGGAAGTTTATCCGGAGGCGAAAAGTATCGGCCGCCAGATGAAATACGCGGATCGGCGAGGGTACCCGGTGGCAGTCATCGCAGGCAGTGATGAGCTGGCGGACGGGACGTGGCAGGTCAAGGAGTTGCAGTCCGGGAAACAGCAGCAGGTCCCCACGGACGGTTTGGTGGACACCGTTCGCGAAATCCTGCGGAACCGGGTCGGGGGCGAATCCAGCTGATGGCGCCAGTCGGGAAACTCTCAATTTTGGCGACAATCAGTCAAGCTGCGGCGTCTGTGCGTCCGCCAGCCTGACAATCCCCTGCCTCGTGCTTCCCGTCGGGTTTACAGGCTTTCGTAAACCTTGTATATGTGCGTCGCCTTCGTACTCGTCCCGGTCTGCGGTGCATTCTGTCTTCCACGGACAGGGCTGGATTACCCCGATGCATCAGGATTGCTTCGTATTTGCCGGCTGTGCAGTCGAAGGTCAATGACTCCTAACGTCAGCAACACATTTGCCTGCCGCATGCGGTCGGGATTCTAAACGGAGATTATGCTGTGTCGATTGAAGAAAAAGTTATCGGAATCGTGAGCGATCAGCTCGACTCGCCCAAAGATGAAATCTCCCGGCCGAGTTCATTCGTTGATGATCTCAAGGCAGACTCATTGGATATCGTCGAACTCGTCATGGCTCTCGAAGACGAATTCGATATCAAGATTCCGGACGAAGATTACGACAAGATTGCCACCGTTGGCGACGTCATCGAGTACATCGAATCCAAGTCCTGATTCCATGGAGGATCGGCGAGATTGTGCCGCGGGAACATTCGTCATTTCGTCACTCCGACGGGATGTCGCCGGCGCTTTGAGATCAGGAATGTTCCTGCCGACGGGGCCTGGCCCCGTTGAATGATTCGAGCGCAGGCATGCTGCGATCCACAGGAGCGGCAGGAGGACGGACCTCGACGCGCATGTTGATTTGCCGCCGCACGGAAAAGTCTGCCGCCCTGACCGCCGTGCCAGGTTGCGATCGAAGGCCCGACCGTTGCAGACAGACACAGTAGGTTGCGAACACTTTCTGCTGCTTTGGCGGCCGGTTAATGCATCATGACGCAAAAAGGCTCAAACGAAGTCGTCATTACCGGAGTCGGAATTCTTTCGCCGATTGGAATCGGTGTGGAAGCCTTCCGGGAAGGGCTGGCAGCCGGAGTCCCCGGATTTCGCCGCTCGGACCGACTCACGTACATCAGTTCGCCAGACTGCATCTGCGGCGAAATCGCCGACTTTAATGACTCGACGGCTCGCAAGGTGCATCTGCGACCACTGCGTAAGAGCGTCAAGCTGATGTGCCGAGACATTCAGCTGGGTGTGGCCGCTGCACTGCAGGCCATGGAGGACGCGGGGCTGGCCGAAGGATCGTACGCACCGGAACGTATCGGTGTTTCTTTCGGTGCAAATCTGATGTCGAGCCCTCCCGACGTGTTGGCGGGCGGTGTCCGCAAGTGCCTGACGGATGCCGGTGAATTTGACTTTAACAAATGGGGTCAGGACGGAATCCGCGGCATGGAGCCGCTTTGGCTGCTGTGCTATTTGCCAAATATGCCGGGCTGTCACATTG
>JBDOMX010001130.1:0-13093 GCA_039831615.1 Planctomycetaceae bacterium | reverse complement strand
AATTTTCGAAAAGTCGTGGCGGGTTCTGGCTCGCGGGGGCAATGGATCATGGGCTCTGGCACTGCCGCCGCGGCCACGAGTCAGCGTAATACGCTGTAGCCCGAATTATTCATTCCAAATCCAGGCCGGACCAGGCAAACCCCTGCTGTGCCGGAACTTCGGTCGCAATGTGGATAAGATTCATGAGTGCGCTCTGCGGTTTGCCATTCGAACGGTTTGCGTCGTTCCGGCAACGCTCGCGACCTGCGGTCCGGCCTACATGAATCATTTGGGTTAAACAGCCGGCAGTCGAATGTTGTTGTGCGGGGGCGCGGTTTTGACTCCGGCACAACGTCGAGGGGAAACCGGGTGCGTACCGGCAGGAAACTGACGGTGGCGACCAAAATCGATCGCCACCGCCGCTGACTGTTCCGCCTGAACGTTGCCGGGAAATGTGAACCAGCTTTGCACGTCGGGTGTCCCTGACTTCAGGCCGGCTGAAGCGCTACCATCGCGTCACGCAAACGGTTTCGTGCCGTGTGCAGACGTCGTTTGATCGTCCCGATCGGACTGTCAAACACCTCCGCCATTTCCTTCAACGACTGTCCTTCAAAGTAGAAAGCCAATAACGTCTGGCGGTCCAGCTGACCCAGTTGGTCGAGCCCGCAACGCAACTGCTGAGCGTCTTCTTTCTGCAGCAGACGGGTCGTCGGATTGTCGTCCGCTTCGCGAAGCAGTTCAAAAATCATCGGCTCGCAGGATCGATCGGCGGGACGCCGAACGGCACGATTGATCGACAAACGCGCAGCGATCTGGCACAACCACCCAGCAAACGCAGCCGGGTCATTCAGCTGTGTGATCTTGCGAAACGCCCGGAGGAAGACTTCCTGAGTCACTTCGTCGGCCTCCGCGGTGTTGCGCAGCCGCTGCATCACGATTCCGTAGACTCGTGAGTAGAACAATTCGGTCAGCTGATCGAAAGCGTCGCGGCTTCCTGCCTGGGCGCGCAGCACGGTCTGAGTGGTGAATTCAACAGACATCTTGTCGGACTCCGTATCAAGATCACCCGTGACAATGATGGAATGAGATTCCAAAATGACCAGGTGAAGGTTTGCAGCGACAGAGGAGACCTGTGCGTCCTGAAGTCACGATGACTTCGATGGCACGAAGTTTCCGAAATGAACAACATCCAGCGCGGTGGCCGGGCGGTGTTCAGTCAGCATCTGCAGCGTTTCAGGATTCGTCCGCGCGGGACGGGTCTGAGCTCGCTGTCAGCCGACAGTGACACAACCGAGTACACTTCTCAGAGAGCGGTGCGATACTAAATCACTCGAATAACCTGGCAGGTCATTCGGCCGTATCACTCCCGCAGCGGGACGCCCTGAGGTACGCATCGAGCGTTTCGCGCGCCGATGTGCCGGTTGCCAGTCTGCAAACTGGACGAAGTCGGCAGAACGGCCACGCAGCTCGATCACACACATACATGCATTACCCGCGAGAATCGTCTCGATGGTTGTTGCAGCATTGATTGTGTTTGTGAGCAGCATTGTCCTGCCTCCTTAGTTGGTGCTGAATTCAATGGCGAATTCAGGTTCATTGAGTTGCGTCGTGCTTTCTCACAACGCGGTCCGCCGAATCAGATCGATCGGCCGGTCAACTTTCCGGGATTGCCGACTGTCCAACGTCAAGGATCAGCCTGCGGTGGAGATTCTTGTTCCTTCCAGGAAACAATACTCCGGTTTCCGTTACGACATCGGCTATTCCGCAATGGTTCGCAGAATCTATCACGTTTCTACCGGTTTTTCCGCAAAAAAAAACCAGGATCGGCGCAACTCTATTGAGGCGATTGAGTTGAGTGAGGAGCAATTACCTCAGGCAACCGGCGCCGACAGCCACGTGAGAGCGGAATCCAGCGGACTGCCGCTCAGCCAACCGACATGGACGCGGCCCCGGTCGTTGAAGAGCACGACGCTGTCCGGCAACTCACGCTATCGTCCGGGGATTTTGACGACTCTTGGAGTCTCGTCGAAAAACCACAGCTTGTCCGGCAGCGCCTGTCCGACTGGATTCTTGGGGATCGAGAACAGTTCGGGCGTCACTTTAGTCCGACCGGTCTTGGGATTCGGCTTATCCTTGGCTCGGAACTCCTCAACCAACTGCTTGATGCGAGGATCATCAGGGCTGTCGAATGACCCAACTGTGACGTAGGACTTGTGACGATTGTGCAGCACCCATGAATCGTAGTCGCGCCCATATCCATACCTGCTGGCGTCGCGGAGTGCCGTGGCCAATTCCCAGGCCATCTGTCCCGATTCATCCAGATTCTTACCCAGGGTTTCCCTGAACAAATCCAGGGCCTCTTTGCTCTCTCGTCCATTCACCTGCACGACCGCACTGCCGCTGAAGGTGGCAACTTTGACTGAGTAGGTTCCCCTGTTTTTCAGCAGGGACACTTCACCACTGTCGGCATTCAGCTTCACGAGATCCTTATCAACGGTTTTCGATCGCATTTCTTCGGCTGATCGCAGTGGATTCGCGATGATGAACGCTCGCTTGAAGGGCTGTGCCGCGTCCTTAGCTGCGATAATCGCGCCATTTTTTTGTTGTCTCAGGAACTCTGGTTGAAATTTCTGGACGAAATCCAGAACCACCTGAGCGTGACGATGATCGGGGCTCTCAAAATTCCCCGCCAGGATTGCGATTCCCTCCTGGCGTGCGATGAATCTGCCCTCATTGCTGCGCTGCTGTTTCTGGTGATAGACGTATGCCGGAATACGTTTGAGGCGAAGTTGATAGACAATTTCGTCAGCAGCCTGTTTTGCCGACATGCCCTCGGATTTGAGTGCGAAATCCACATCGCGCAGCGTGGTCACCAGAATCAGGTGTGGCCCGTGAGCCTTGTGCAATGGATGATGTTTGCCGCGGACCGCTGCCTTGACGGGTCTGCGTTTCGGTGCGGCGTCAACAGAGCTGCCAACGATTGATGAAACCGCAAACAAGCAAGCCAGCATGTATCTCAGGCAAGACATCCGTGTCGCTCCTGATATCGACCGGCACGGCGTGGTGCCAGTGATTTAAGTGGTAGAGATGGCCGTCTCCCGTTGAAACACGCCATCAAAGGGGCGGTCGAAGCGTATCACGGCAGCTGATCGAAGGTCCAGATCGGTTTCCAGCGAACTTTTGGCGGCAATTGTCGGCGAAAAACCAGGTCGAGAAGGGTGATGGCGAGCTTCGATGGAGGCCGGTACAAATCCGAGCAACCGGTGGCAGTGATTCCAAGACAATCCGGCCGCTGCACCATGATCAAACGTTGAGTACGGCGACAGTTCGACGGAGGCGAAATTTGAATCAACCTGAAGACTCGACGCCCCGGGTCAATCCGGAGCAATGGGTGGACGACTACGGGGATTACCTGTTTCGGTATGCCGTGTCGCGGCTACGCGATGAAAATGCAGCCGAAGAAGTCGTGCAGGAGACGTTTCTGGCGGGTGTTCGCTTTCAGGATCGCTACACGGGCGAAGGAGCCGAACGTGCCTGGCTCCTCGGGATTCTGAAACGCAAACTGGTCGACCACGTCCGACGTCGCACTCGATACGATCGTGACGGCTCCTATGAAGGGAGCAATGATCCATCGGAAAAGATGTTCGACCAGAACGGAAACTGGAAACGAGGTGCATTTCCTTCATCGACGCCCGAGATGCAGGTGGAGTCAGCAGAAGTCTGGGGAGTGGTCAAAGGCTGTCTCGAACATATCCCTCGCGGGCAGGCAGACGTGTTCGTGCTGAGCGTCATGGAAGACATGCCATCCGAGGAAATTTGTCAGGAACTGGGAATCACTCCGTCGAATCTCTGGGTCAGGTTGCATCGAGCACGGCTGGCGCTGGCTCAGTGCGTGGGTTCGCGATGGTTCCACGGTGAAGAGGTGCCTCAACATGCCAAATGATCGGGAAACATCGGAACTGATTTCGATGTCACTGTCAGGCGTCCTTTCGTCCTCCGACCAGCACAGGTTTCGGGAAGGCGTGGCGGGCAGTGATGAGTCAAGGCAGTTCCAGACAATCTCCAGGCTGATCCAGGACTCGTTGTCCGACGTGGCACGCCGTTCTGCGGACGGGGATCCCCATGTCGCACCGGGATTGTCCGACCAGGCGAAGAACCGGCTGCGCGATTCCATGCGGCTGGAACAGACGCGACTGAGTCGTCCAGGTGGTACAGCGGCCGTCGCTACAGGAAGTACCTTCCGGCCGGATTCTGCTGACAAAACAGCCGGTCCCGATGAGGTCGAAACCCGACAGATGACAACAAGGTTTCAGATTCAGCGCCAGCTCGGGGCGGGTGCACTGGGCGTCGTCTGGCTCGCGCGCGACGAAAAGCTGAAACGCTCCGTTGCCTTGAAAGAAATGAATGCGGAGGCGGCCGAATTCCCCAGAGCATGGCACCGATTTTGCCGCGAAGCTGAAATCACCGGATATCTTGAACACCCGAATATTGTTCAGCTCTACCAGTTTGGCAGCGACCCGGTGACTGGCCAGCCTTTTTACGCGATGCGCTTCGTTGGCAAACGAACGCTGGCTGAAGCGATTGACGAGTACCATGATCGGCGGGAGTCCGGCGAAGACACGTCGATGGATCTGCACAAGCTGCTCATTGCATTTCTCGGGGTCTGCCAGGCTTTGGCGTACGCACATTCCCGCGGGGTCATTCATCGCGATTTGAAACCTGAAAACGTCGCCCTCGACAACTTCGGCCAGGTCATTGTTCTTGACTGGGGCCTCGCCCGGCTGACCGATGAGTTTGAGGCCGGGAACCTTTTGTCGGGTGATGGCGCGCTGTCGGACAGTGGGTTCGAGAAAACAATGGCGGGCGAGATCATTGGTACGCCGATCTATATGGCACCGGAACAGGCCGCTGGCGATCAGGACAATGTCGACGAGCGCGCTGACGTGTACGGACTGGGTGCGATTCTGTTTGCAATGCTGACCGGAAAAGCACCGCACAGCGACCGCAGCCGTGATGACGGAGGGGTGGTTGCGGTTGATGAGCTGCTCCGTCGCATTGCAGCGGAGCCGTCACCTGACCCGGGAGCAGGCCGGGACGATCTGCCATCCGGGCTCGTATCAATCTGCAGTCGCGCGTTGCGGTTGAAACGACACTCGCGATTTCAGACGGCCGCCGAGCTGGCCGATGCGGTTGAGCGGTGGCTGGCGGGACGCACTGAGCGCAGGCAGCTCTACGGAAATATGCAAAGCGAAGGTCGTGAACTGCGGACGAATATGCTGAACTTCATCCGCAATCTCGAACGCAACGTACGATTCATGTCCAGTCTTCCGCCCATCCAGGAAATCAGTGGTGCCATCCGTAATTCCCCAGCAGCAGAAGACCTGAGAACCTGGCGTCAGCGGCTTTCAGTGATCTATCGAGGACTGTTGCAAACGAACAACGACTTCTGCGCCGTTTCATTCTGTCAGGTCACGGACAACGAATATCGCGAGATCGTAAGAATCGAGCGACAGCAAGGCGACACAGGTCAGGCCCGATCTGTTCCCGCGAGCCGACTGGCAAGTGGTCCGTTGACGGACTGTCAACGGGCCATCATGGACGGTCATCCGCAGGAGTCCACCACCTCATTCCAGAAGGACTGCCGATCCGATGGCCGAGAGGCACCATCGGGGTTTGTCATCTCGGCCGTTCCGGTGTTTGATGAGCAGACGGAAGAACCCTTCGGATTCGTGATGATTGAGGCCTGTTTGATGCACGTTGTGGAAGGGTTTCTGCGTCATCGGCTCAAGTACAGCGATCGGGCGTTTGTGCTCAATAATGACTATGACGTCCTGATGCAGATCAACAAAGACGGCTCGCTGACTGGCACCTGTGACGGGGAACCAGCCAGCAGTATCTGTTCCAAATGGGCTGCCGTGATCCCGAATCTTCGCGAGCGCGGGGAATACGTTGATGAACAGACACACTCTGTTTACGCGACGCGAGTGGACCTGGTGCCCGGCAAATCGTCTCTGTCGATTGTCCTGCTCAACGGTGCAGGGTGACAGAATCTCAGAAACTCTGAGGTCCCGGTTGCAACTCTGTAACAGCACGAGGGCAACGACGTACATGCCAGCAGACCGGAAAACAAATTCCGGGACTGTTGTCGGCGTTTGGGGATTCGCCCTCAGCAGGGAGCTGGGAGTTCTCTGATCGATGGCCGGGATGAGAGTCCCCGGCCTCGATCAGAGAACATTCGTTGGATTGCCGGCATTTCGGGTCAGCCGGGAACGCCCCCGTGTTCTTGAAGCTCCGTTGTCGGAGTGGTATAGAGCCACTTCAATCACTGTCTCCCCGGATACTCGAGAGGTCGGCTCTGATGTCGCAGTTCAGAATTCTCCTGCTCATGCTCCTCTGTGCTTCGGTCTTTTCAAAATCGACCCGTGCTCAGGACGCTGCTGTACCGCCGGAAGAATCAAAAGCAGTGAAAGTCGAACCGGATTCCGAAACGGCATCCGATTCAATTGGATCAACGGCACTCACGGCTACAGGCGACACGCCGGAATTGTCAGCGTCTGAAGAGATCGACGCACAATTTGGCGTCATCGTTCAATACATGGCGCTTGTTCTGTTCTGGGAGCCTGTGCCCAGCATTCCCATCCCCCTCATCGTCCTGATTCTGTTGTTTGGCTCAATCTTCTTCACAGTCTACCACGGCTGGTTGAACGTCAGGGGATTCAAACATGCCATCGATGTAACGCGAGGAAAATTCGACAATCCGAATGATCCCGGAGAGATCACACACTTTCAGGCTTTGACTTCGGCATTGAGTGCAACGGTCGGATTGGGCAATATTGCCGGCGTGGCCGTGGCGATCAAAACCGGCGGACCGGGGGCCGTCATTTGGATGATGATCATCGGGCTGTTCGGAATGACGGCGAAATTCCACGAATGCACGCTGGCACAGGTGTACCGCAAAATCAAACCGGACGGCACCGTTCACGGTGGTCCCATGTACTATCTGGAAATCGGACTCCAGGAACGTGGACTTCCCTGGGGTGTCGCCAAGGGGTTTGCGATTGTCTTCGCTCTCTTCTGCATTGGAGGTTCGTTCGGCGGTGGCAATATGTTCCAGGCCAACCAGGCAACTTCTGCCGTGGAGGGTATGCTCGGGAACTTTGGCGGTGCGAAATGGGTCATCGGCGGTGTGTTATCATTTTTCGTGGGGCTGGTGATCATTGGCGGGATCAAACGAATTGGACAGGTCACGGAGAAGGTCATTCCGTTAATGTGCGGCATCTATGTGCTGGCCGGCGTTGTAATTCTCGCGACCCATGCCGCACAGATCCCGGACGCATTGGTGCTGATTTTCCGATCATGTGTCACGCCGGAAGCTGCCGTGGGTGGATTCGTGGGTGTTCTCGTGCAGGGAATCAAACGAGCCGTGTTTTCAAATGAAGCGGGAGTTGGTTCTGCCGCAATTGCCCATGCCGCCGCAAAGACTGACGAACCAGTTCGAGAAGGTGTTGTCGCCATGCTGGGACCGTTCATTGACACGGTCGTCATCTGCACCATGACGGCGTTGGTTGTCATCGTCAGCGGTGCCTACGCCGAACCAGCTGCCGGCGAGGGTGTGGAAATGACGCGATGGGCATTCGCGCATACGCTGAGCTGGTTTCCAATTATACTCAATGTTTCGGTCTTACTATTCGCTTACTCGACGATGATCAGCTGGTCATATTACGGCGAAAAGGCTTGGCAATACATCTTTGGTCAGTCACCGACAGCTGCGATGAGCTACCGAGTCCTCTTCCTGCTGTTTGTCATTTTGGGTGCTGTTTCGTCACTGCAGAACGTGATTGACTTCTCAGATCTTATGATTCTGTCAATGGCATTTCCCAACGTGATTGGCGGCATCATTCTGGCCCCCCGAGTCAAAGCCCTGCTACAGGATTACTGGGCCCGATATAAAAACAACGAATTCAAAACCTATTCCTGAATGTCCACACACGAGCAGCCATTAACATGCCGCGTACATATTCCAACGTCGTTGTTCCGGTCGATTTCTCCGGTGAATCTGCACTGGCAATTCAGTCTGGTCTCGAGGTCGTCGATGACGCATCGCAGCTCCATCTGATTCACGTGCTGCTGCCACTGGAGGTCATGTCACCTGGAGTGCTGCTGGGTGATATTTCCGACGAATCGCGAAAAGAGAAAGTGAGTGAAAACCTGACGAAGCTGGCTGAGGAGCACGGCGCGGCCGGCGCGCGGCTGGCTGTTCTGTTTGGGACGCCCGGGCTGGAAATCACCGACTACGCTAAACTTCAGAAAGCAGAACTCATCGTGATTCCCTCTCACGGGTATCACGGCGTCAAGCGTCTCGTACTCGGCAGTGTGGCAGAACGGGTGATTCGACATGCGGAGTGCAGTGTTCTGCTCCTTCGCCGCAGCGATGCAGAGTGATCCGGTGACCTCGATGAGCTGGAATTGTCAGGGCACAGTCCTGCGAGCCGGACGCATTCCCCTGCTGATGGGAATCGTGAATGTCACACCGGACAGTTTTTCAGATGGCGGCGAACACGACTCCGTCGAAGCTGCTGTGAATCAGGGGCTGCGACTCGCGGCCGACGGTGCGGATCTCATCGACATCGGCGGCGAATCCACGCGACCTGGAGCCGACCCTGTCAGTGCAGACGAAGAGTTGCGGCGAACAATTCCTGTCATCGAGCGACTGGCTCCACAGGTGCATGTGCCTGTTTCGATCGACACGACCAAGGCCGTGGTGGCGACAGCAGCAATCTCCGCTGGTGCGAAAATCGTCAATGACGTTTCGGCTTTCACTTACGACGACCGCATGCTGGATGTGTGCCGGGACACCGGAGCAGGGATCTGTGCCATGCACATGCTCGGCACACCGCAAACGATGCAGCAGAATCCGCAGTACAACGACGTTGTTGGCGAGGTCACTCAGTACCTGCAGCGGTTTATAGATCATTGCCGGAACGCCGGAATTTCTCCGGAAAGAATTGCAGTCGATCCGGGAATCGGCTTCGGCAAAACGGCCGATCACAACCTGCAGCTCCTGCAGTCTGTTGCTGAAATGAAGCAATCACTCGGGTGCCCCCTGCTCATCGGACATTCGCGAAAACGATTTCTGTCCCGACTGCTGGGACGCCCGGTTGAGGAACGCCTGGCCGGAACCATTGGAGTTTCCATCGCATTGGCTCAGCAGGGAGTCGATATTCTTCGCGTGCATGACGTGGCAGCCGTCCGGGACGCCCTGTCTGCCTGGCGACAGCTGGCCACCCGTGCAGAGTAGATTTCTGATTTTGTCCGTGTTCTCCTTAAAATATGCCGTGAGTCTCGCTTGCATCGACGCACGTTGACTAGACTCCGGATGCAGTGACCGCAGCCATCCGATCGGCCTCTGATCTTTCATTGCTGCACACATGCGTGGCGGCATTTCCAGGAAAGTCAAATGAGCGACACACCGAACGCGGAATTCATGGAAAGTGACACTCCACCTCCTGGTCAGTATGCGCTGACCGAAGACGGCGTCCTGAAGGTCTACAGCGTCGGTGAAACGACCGTCCTTGGATTTGGCGGTGAGGACGTCCCGTCGGAATTCAACGCCGCACATTACCGTGCTGCGATCGCAGATCTGTTGAAAGCGAACAATTGCACGACGATTGCTTTCGATGTTGGCGGCGTACGACTGATTCCCAGCGGGATGCTCGGATTGCTGGTGTCGCTCAAAAAGATCGAAGGTCTTGCACCGACCGTCCAGCTGTTCAATCCGTCGTCCGACATCGAAGAAGTCCTGCAAATCACGAAACTCAACACGATGATCGAAGTGCATCACCTTGGATGATGAGCCTCAGGACATGGCGGTGAGTTGATCCGGCATTGCGTTGTCGCGAGCGCAAAACGTCCAGCGATTTTCCCGCTGAAGGCGCGTTTCAGGGGAAAATCAGCCGGGGGATTTCGCTACGTGGAGGATCGCGCCAATCCTTACAACCTGAATTGCGGATCGCAAATCACCAGTTCTTCGCGGTACGGGACGATTGCGAGCGAGAAGCGGCGGTGGGGATACGTTTAACGGTCTACGCTAGTAGCTCGTGAAGCCACATTCCCGGAGTGCAACTCGTGAAGGGCACGATCTCAACAGCACTGGATGTCCTCGCAAAAGGCCTTTCGCCGTTTGTGGCGGACAGGCTGCGCATGGCGTTTGGCGACGATTGGCTGCAGCGCAATTCAGTGGCTCACAACATCACGTCGGCCGACCCGGCGGCCTGGGACGCTCATGTTGTCCTCGTCCTGATGTGGGAACACTGGAATCAGGTATTCCGGCACGACCTTTCGTTTGTCGAACGCAGCCTTGTCAGTGAACTCCGGGAATATCGAAATCGCTGGGCACACCAGCGCGATTTCAACGAACGCGACACCTACCGCTGCCTGGACGGTATTGAACGCCTGCTCCGTTCCGTCGGAAGCACAAGCGCTGCGATCGTTGACGAATTGCGTCGCGAATCACTGCAGCGACTGCATGACAATGAACTGGTGGAATCCATCAGAAGCGGCCAGGACTGGTTCACGGGAGGTGTCACCGCTGTCTGCGGTGTGATTCTGTCCGTGGCCGTGGTGCTGTTTTTCCCGAAAGGTTTCTCGCTGGCCCTGGGTGGACTGATCATTCTGGTCTTTGGCCGACTGGTCTATCGGATGACACGTCCCACAATCATCATCACAACCGGCCCTCGCCAGTGCTTCGAATGCGGTCGAGTGTTTTACGGGGATGGTTGTCCCTATTGCGATCTGGCGGCGCACATAGGAACAAATTCGACTACCCGAGCCGAGTTGGCCGTGCCATCGTCGCCTGCTGCGACGGTGAGCTAAAGCAGTTTTCGAAAAGTCGTGGTGGGTTCCGGCTCGCGGGGACAACGGATCATGAGCTCTGGCACTTCCGTAGCGGCCACGAAACAGCGCAAGACGCTGAAACGGCGGCTCACACGCGGGATTTCGGGATATCTCCAAGTTCCCGCAGCGCCAGTTCACGGGTTTGCAGGATGCCGGCGACAGCATCAATCACGTCGTCAGACATTGTCGATTGACCGGCCGCCACGACCTCTTCGAGCTGATCAGGTCGACGAACGCCGACGATCGCTGACGTGACTTCAGGCCGGCGCAGAACCCAGGACAGGGCGAGTTGCGGCATGCTCCAGCCCAGCCCATCGGAAATCCTTTGGAGTTCGCCGACGGCGCGAAGGTTGATTTCCAACTGGGGAGACTGGAACCGGGGATCGTGACGGCGATGATCACCGGCAGGCAGGCTGACAGCTCGCTCCGCTGTGAATCCACCTGTCAGCAACCCTTTGGCCATGGGGCTGTAGCAAATGACGCCGATCCCATACTCACGACAATACGGCAGAATCGATTCTTCGACGCCGGCAGCAAACATACTATACGGCGGCTGAAGCGTGGTGATGGTAGCCAGTGACCGCAGGCGTTCCATCTGCGGCACAGAATGGTTCGAGACGCCAATATGGCGAACCTTGCCCTGATCGCGGAGATCAACCAACGCCTGCCATGCTTCTTCAATCTGGTCGTCTGGATCCGGCCAGTGCAATTGATACAAATCAATACAGTCAATGTTGAGTCGTTGCAGGCTGGCTTCGCATTCTGCAATCACGCTGTCGCGCCGCAGGCATCCGCCGATTTCTCCGTCTCCGGTGGGAACGCGGCCACATTTCGTGGCAACGAGGGGACGCTCAGCATCTCTCAGCTGCTGCAGGGCGATCCCGACCACCTGCTCACTGTGTCCTTCGCCGTAGATCGCTGCCGTATCGATCCAGTTGATCCCGCGGTCGATGGCGCCGAGGATCGAGGCGACTGAATCGGAGTCGTTCTGTTGCCCCCAACCGAACTTCCAGTCGCCGCCTCCGATGGCCCATGTGCCCAGACCCAGGACACTGAGATTCAGGTTCGAGTTTCCCGCTTTCCGAACTTCCATCACTTTTGAGGCATCCTGAATATGACTCCTGTGCAGCGCAACAATGGACTTCCTGTTTAGACCAAATGACGCGGACGATGCTGATGAACTTTCAGGGCTGCACTCAGGAAGCCTGCGAACAGGGGGTGAGGATTGTTGGGTTGCGACCGAAACTCCGGGTGATACTGGACAGCGACGAACCAGGGATGATCGGGAATCTCCACAACTTCAACCAGAATTCCGTCCGGACTGGTACCAGCTGGTGTCATTCCGGCATGGCTAAACTGCTCGTTGTATTCCGTATTGAATTCATATCGGTGTCGGTGCCGTTCGCTGATTTCGGCCACTCCGTACGCATCCAGCGAACGTGATCCTTCGGCCAGCAAACAGGGCTGAGCTCCAAGCCGCATAGTGCCGCCCTTGGCAACCACACCCTCCTGCTCATCCAGCAGACAAATCACCGGGTGCTGAGTATCGCATTCAAACTCGGTGCTGTTGGCATCACTCAGCTGCATGACGTTACGTGCAAACTCCACAACAGCACATTGCATCCCCAGACAAATTCCAAAGAACGGAATGTGGTTTTCACGAGCATACTGGACGGCCAGTATCTTGCCTTCAATGCCACGCATGCCAAAGCCGCCCGGCACCAGCACGCCATCGATTCCAGCCAGAAGAGCATCCGCTCCCTGTCGCTCAAGTTCTTCTGCTTCCACACGTTTGACGATGACTCGCGTGGAATGTTGAAAACCGGCGTGGTCCAGGGACTCGTAAATCGATTTGTAGGCGTCGCGGTGATCAATGTACTTCCCGACGACTGCAATCTTGACCTCATGACGTGGATTTCGAATGCGGTGAATCAACTCATGATAATCGTCCAGTTCCAGCGGACCGGCTGTCATGTTCAACTTTTCAACGATCAACTCGTCGAGCTGATGGTCAACCAGCCCCAACGGCACCTCATAGATCGAATACTCCTTGTCAATCTCTTCGATGACTGCTCGTTTTTCCACGTTGCAGAACAACGCGATTTTGTCAGTGTGCTCGCGGCCGATCGCCCGCTCCGTCCGGCAGATCAAAATGTCCGGCTGAATTCCGATCCCCCGCAACTGCTGAACACTGTGCTGGGTCGGCTTGGTTTTTGCTTCA
>JBDOMX010000986.1:0-2931 GCA_039831615.1 Planctomycetaceae bacterium | reverse complement strand
TAACCAGTCGCCGGCAGTTCGACGCTCGACAATGAACCGCGACTTGCCTTTCATGCCGGAACGAAGCAATTTCGTGTCCTTGTCGAGAATCACCGTGGCCTGATACACCGTGGTTTCAAGCCGCTCCCTGCCTTCGGAATCCGTGAAGGTCGGTAACTCCCCGCCCAGTTTGTTGGACAGCGTTTCCGGCACATACACGAGCGGACGATCTGAGATCTCCTTGATGATTCCGGTATACGTGCGATCGGGAAGATGCTCGAATTTGAGTTCGACCTCCATACCGACTTTCACGTCACCACGATCTCCCTGATCGATAAACAGCACGGCTTCGAGTTGTTCATTTGGAGCGATCGTCAGCAGGTGCGTCCGTTCATCTAAAAAACAACTGGAATTCCTGGGGTCCAGCGGCGTGCCGTACCAGAGAGCCAAACGGTTCTCGATCGAGTCGATTCTCGGTTCGGGCTTGTAAGGTGGTGCGACCACCGTTCCGTCGCATGTCGCGCGGATCGTCAATTCACGCACCTGCCGATCAAAGTCGTTAAGTTCATCCTGAATGCTGAACAGCGTTTGCAGCGCAAGTCGCTCGCCGGCGGGATCGTCAAGGGAGTGGTACAGAGAAACTTCCACTTTCTGAACGTCACGCGAAACCCGCAGTGCGCGCAGCCGGTCTTCCTTGGGAATGTTCTCGATGACAGCCAATTTGTCTCCTTCACGAACCCGGCTGCCCGGCTTGACGTAGAGGATCTTCATTCTCCCTGCATTTGTGGTGAGAATGTCTCGGCCATCTTGCGGTTCGATCAGGAAGACCGATTCGACATGCAGCGGCATGGGAATCGACAGCCCTCCAATCACCGCACCACAAACGACCGTCAGCGTGATGGCGGCTTTCATGTAACTCATCGGTTCTGTCCTTGGAGTCGCGAGGATCGTATAGATATTCCTGCACATACTAAACATGACACCGCCGACCGAAATCACAGCCAGCATGATGCCGAGGCTTTGCAAGTCATACGGTTTGAGCCAGGTGTAAAGCATCGTCGTGATACCGAAAAGGATAACCCAGCGATAAGTCCAGGCCGCCACCGAGTAGGTCACGAACCAGAACTTTCCGGTCTCCGGCATGAAGGGGTCGGGGCGTTCTTCGATTCCCAGACAATACCAGGCAAACGTGTGCCGAACCATCTTGTCGGCTTTCGGTCGCATGTTCGGAATCTCGAGCAGGTCGGCGAGCATATAGTAACCGTCGAACCGCATCAGTGGGTTCAGGTTGAAAATGACCGTCGTCACCGTCGTCAGGAAGAACGTGTTGAGGCACAAACTGTTGAACAGCCCCGGAGACGAATTCCACCAGCCAAACAGCGCAAAGGCCGAAATCACCATCTCGATATACATTCCGGCACCACCGATGATGATCCGCTGCCACTTACTCTTCAGCATCCAGGAATCCGTCACGTCGCAATACAGGCAGGGGCTGAAGACAAGTAGCATCATGCCCATGGCATGGCATTCTCCTCCATAATGCTTGCAACTGATGCCATGTCCGAATTCATGGATGACTTTTGAAACCGCCAACGTCAGCCACATATACAACAGATTTGGCCAACCGAAAAACTGTTCAAACTTCGGAAGCTTCGAATAGAACTGCTCGAATTGAACGGCCAACAGGATCCACGCGGAGAAAACGAACAGCGTGGCGGCGGCCACCGCCCAGGGACGAAACATCCAACGTACAAACGGGTAAAGCCAGCGCAACGTCGTTTCCGGATCCCATCCGGGCAAACGCAGATAGAGCAGGCTGGTGAACATGCCCTTAATCTTCTTGATCCGTTCCTCGCGGTATTCCTTGGTAAGTCCGACGGCTCGTCCCGGTCGCTCACTGTTAAGCAGCCCCTTCTTGTGCAGATCGGTGATGAGATGCTGCACGTCGGTCAGTTCGAGCGAGAGCGTGGGAAACTCACGCTTGAGTTCGTTGCGCAGTTCCTCGAGGCTGCGTTCGCCGTCGATCATCTCCAGCAGTCGATACTGTTCCTCCTGGAGACGATGGTACTTGAGACCCACCGGATCCTTAACCACCCGATAGCCGACGCCCTGATAGTCGACGACCACCACCACCAGATCAGTCCGCGCGGTCAGCGGGATCGGGCGGCGACAGGACGCCACCATGGAACCGGGCAAAGACGAACTGGGCATCGACGACATACAGAGTTTCTCAGCAGTTAACAGCTTTCAACCGGAACCACGGGCCGGCAGGGAAGCGATCGTGTCAGTCAGATCAACGCGCTGCCGCTTTGAGGGCGGCTTTCTCTGGCCGTGCAACCTGTGGATTGATGGCCATGCGGGCATTCAGTCCGGCTCGCAGGATGTTGTCCCGATTTTCAACTTCCGCCCAGACGCGTACTTGCCCTGTGACCGGCTGAGCGGAGACGTCGACAAACACGATTTTTCCATAGAACACTTCTTTTTCGACCTCAAGTTCCATGTCTTCAACATCGAGTTTCACCATCACCCGGTTTCCCCGTTTGACGTTCCAGATATCCTTGACGTTGACGTACCCTTCCACCTTCACTCGTTTGGTACTCGACAGCTCGATGATGGGGTCACCCTGTCTGACGGCCTCGCCCTTCGACTTGAACACGCGCGTTACGATACCATCAAAGGGAGCTTTGACCTGATAGGCCTGCAATTCCGCATTGGCCTCGTCGCGGGTCAGTTTGGCGATCTCGAACTGTAACTCGGCCTGCTCGATCTGCAGCAGACTTTTGTCTCGGCTTAGTCGCAGCCGTTTAACTTCAACTTCCGGAACGGACCGCTTTTGAATCTTGTTGGCTTCCTCTGCCCTGTCGTGTTCAACTTGCGCCACTTCCTCGGCTTTTTTGGAGAATCTGATTTCAATGTCATTGTATGCTTCCTTGTTGGCTCTCGCCCGACGCG
>JBDOMX010001203.1:0-2934 GCA_039831615.1 Planctomycetaceae bacterium | reverse complement strand
AGCCTGACAACCATAGGCATGACGACCACGTCTGGCACTGATGACGGCGCACTCTGCGCAGCGTCACGCAGAACCAGGCGATCGACGTAAACTGGACCGCCTTTGGGGGAAAACTGGATCTCCTTGACGGCGACCGCGACCCGTTCGCATCTGGTCGTGGTCGCACCGGATTCATGAACACCGCATTGCTGCTGCCGGTCAACGGCGTCCCTATTGTACCGTTCGCGGCGCTGGGTGCCGGAGCCATTTTTTCCATGGAAGGCAATCCGGTCGCGTCGATCATGGTTCTGAACGCGAGTGACACGACAACCGAAGCAGGTCTCTCGGATTTATTTAATGACGGCGCTTTAGTTCTGGGAACATTGAATCTCCAGCTCTCCCTGAACGACCAAATGGGAATTCAGACCTTCAGCGTTGGCTACAGTACAAGGACGTTCACTTTCTTGAACAAGGACCCTCGTGTCGTTCTTCCCAATGTGCCGCTGAACCCACAGTCCGGTGGATGGATCGCCTGGTGGAGCGGCACTCAGTACATTGAGCCGTTTGATCCAAAGAATAACCCGATGCATGGCTGGGGACTGTTGGGCAGGTTTGGGATGTCAGAGGACGAAGTCGCGCCGCTCACTTACTGGGCGAATGCCGGGCTCGGTGGAAACAGTCGGATTCACGGACGCCAGAATGATCGCTGGGGCGTGGGTTGGTTCTACGGCAGTTCTTCAAACGAGCTTGGCTCGGTGGTTTCAGCGGACTTAAATGTCGACTCGCACACGACCGGTGTGGAAATGCTCTACAACATTACCATCACCGAGAACTTCTTCGTCACCCCCGATCTGCAGGTGATCAAGCCGGGGCGCAATAAGACGAACACGGTCGTTGTTGCAGGAGTCCGGGGCGAAATTCGAATCTGATTCCTGAATCTTCGAAATCACATTCAGCGGACGAGCGATCTGCGGCAACTGAAACGTGGACTCTATACGTATCACGAATCGAGCGATGCCGGACAAGTGGCTCGTGAAGCAGGCGTATCGCTCAACGGCTTTCGCCGATTCTGTCGTTGAACGGCGCCCCTGTTCAGCATGGCCTGGAGAATGCATGGCTACCGGCGATTGTCATTGAATGCAATCGCGGGTCTGGCAGCGCTACTTCTGCGGTGCCACGAAGAATCGATGTCGAATTCGCAGCAGCTTGCCGCGTTCGTCCTTCGAAAAACTGCCGAATGTCGCATGTTCCCGGTTGTGTACGCACACCGACGTCTTTGCACGCATCTGCAGTTCCTGACTGCGGAACCCATTTTTCGAGAAGATGGAACGGACATATCCCATCCGCAATTCATATACATGACTGATGGCTTTGGCCGCCACCGAATCATGTGCAACCCAGTCTCGAATCGCCAGATCGTGATCCGGAATGATCACCATCATCTGGTAGAAGCGAAATCTTTGACTTCATTTTGAGCGGAAAGTGGATGGGCGGTCTTCCGGGAAGATAACGCTCGAAATTTAATCATCCGCGACTATCTTGGCTGTTGCAAGGTCTCGAACAGGCGCGAGAATCGGCTCTGCCGCTTCAATTGACAATTTCGAATCGAGAACGGGAGTGAACATGACACGCGTGATGAGATTATTCGCGATGGGGGCCCTGGCTGTCGGGACGTGTGTGACTGCTGTCGCGCAGGACAGCGAAAAAGCCCAGGACAGCGAAAACCGGTCGCCCCTTTCTGCAGACGAACAAGCCGTGGTCAAAACTGCAGAGGCGTTTGTGGAAGCTTTCAATCAGGGCGACGCAAAATCTGTCGCGGCCCTGTGGGCTGAAGACGGTGAGATGTCGGTGGACGGAGACAATATGGCCACCGGTCGCGCTCAGGTCGAAAAAGCCTACGCCGATTTCTTTACCGAGAATTCGGGCGTGCAGATCAGCGTCCACATTGAATCGATGCGCCGTCTGGGCCGGAACATGATTGTCGAAAAAGGGATGAGTGAAGTCATGAATGACGACTCCGATGAGTTCGTCGACGCATACACGCTCGTCCATGTAAAAAATGGCGAGAATTGGTTCATTGCCACGGCCGACGTGCAGCAGCAGGTTGTCGACCACTTTGACTGGAAATCGGCGCTCGCATTCCTCGAAGGCAAATGGAAAGCAGAAGACGGCAAATGGCGTGTGGAAACGGAATTCGAATGGGTGTCTGAGGGCAGTTTCCTGAAACGAACGTTTGCGGTCTATGATGGTGAACAGAAACAGTCATCAGGCGTCCAGGTGATTGGCTGGGATCCACTGGAAGAGTCGGTGACGTCATGGACGTTCGGCAGTGACGGCGGACACGGGCGGGGCTGGTGGGTCCTGGATGACGATCAGTGGGAGGTGACTGCAGAAGGAGTCACAGCCGGTGGCGATGTGCTGACGGCGACCAATGTGTTCACCATCGTGAACGATGATACGTTCCGGTGGCAGTCCACAGATCGCTCGATCGATGGCTATGCACTGGAACCGACCGACCCTGTGCGGATCTCACGCGTCAAATCAGACAATTAACCGCATCCTCTGGGATGCCGGATTCTGAATAAGGAACCAATCATGAAGCGGATGTTGCGATACCGATTTATCATTCTCATGGCGGCCTGCCTGCTGATGAACGACGTGGCCGACGGTCGTGGCTTTGGTGGCCGCGGTGGCGGTCGCGGGGGCGGGGGCGGTATGTCGCGCGGCGGTGGCGGTCGTAGCAGCGGATTTTCCCGCGGTGGGGGTTCGCGGGGCGGGTCCTCGCGTGGGTACGGTGGCGGCCGGTCGGGAGGTGTTTCACGTCAACAGCCGTCCCGACGGGCGCCTTCCAGACCGACACCGTCTCAGAGACCTTCATCGCGAGTCCAGCCGTCAGCTGGTGGTCAGCGCGGCAACAGGACGGCCCAGGGATCCCGCGGTGGCTCGGTCACCGTA
>JBDOMX010001178.1:0-2937 GCA_039831615.1 Planctomycetaceae bacterium | reverse complement strand
GTGCGCTCTGCCGAGGGTGAACAAATCGTGCCAGGCCCGTCACACTGGCAGAGCCAGTGGCACACAACGGTCAGGCCGGCAGCACCGGCATCGGCAGAGTGAGAACAGACAGTTGCTTCGGCGGTCGGTTGCTTTCTGTGCCGTTGCCCCGTCGGCTGACCACCGCAAACTCGTGCAACTGTGCCACTGGCTGTGCCAGTGCATTGGATTGGTGTAGAACGGGCGGGATGTCAGAGTATCACCGAAAGCGGATACGCCATTTCGAGCAGTCTCGTCATCTTCACGAACTGACGTTTTCCTGCTACAGCCGTAGACCGTTACTAACGAACGATCAATGGCAAAAGGTTCTGGCGAAGTCTTTATCCGCTGCATGTCGCGACGAGCAGTTTCGTTTGGTCGCATTCGTATTCATGCCGGAACACGTGCATCTGCTTGTCTTGCCGGAAACTTCCGAATCAAAAGTCAGCCGCCTGCTGGCTCGAACGAAGCAGCCCACATCAAAACAGATCAGACAACTGTTGGAAGAGCAAGACTCGCCTCTGCTCAAACAGCTCCTTGTACGAGAACGGGCAGGTAAGTACTGCTTTCGTTTTTGGCAGGCAGGCCCGGGATTTGACCGCAACGTTTTCTCTGCTGAAGCTGTTGCCGCCTCAATCGATTACATTCACACGAATCCGGTGAAACGAGGCTTGTGTTCGACAGCCGTCGATTTCAAATGGTCCAGTTGTCGATTCCACCTGCAGAATCTGATTGAAGACGACTTGCCGAAACTCAGCCGACCTGATCCCGACTGGTTTGGCACGGCAGGAACAATCGTGGCAAGCCCGTAACACTGGCAGAGCCCGTGCCACACGACGTTCAACTCAGTTTCTCCCGACCCCTTTATCCCTGAGCGATTCCTTCCCGGCGGCTGGAGTCAGCCCGAGCTTTTTTTGAAGTTCTTCCAAAACGGCGACTTCCGGGCCTTCCAGCATGTTTGGCTGCAGGCCGGCCGCCAATGCCTCCTGCAGGTGCTCACGTGCACTGTCCTGATCACCGAATCGGGAGTAGGCCAGGGCCAGATGGTACTGGGTTGCCGGCAGATTGTCCTGCAGCCAGGCAGTTTCGAAGTCCTCGATCGCCTCGGTCAGACGACCGGCTTCGAGTGAGACGATTCCACGGGTGTCGAGCAGGAAGGAGACCGGCCCCGTAAGCTTTTCCGCGGCTGCCAGCAGCTCAAATGCCCGACGATGATCGCCCTTTTGAGTCGACAGCAACCAGGCCAGGTTGTTCAATGAACCGATCTGTTGAGGATTCTGTTTGAGGATCTGTTGATTGACCCTGATGGCTTCGTCGTACTGCTGCCGACGACGACAGGCCGACTCCTCGATCTGCAGGGCCTGGAGTGATTCGGGACTCTGCTGACGAAGCTGACTGGACCACTGATGGACTCGCTCGACCTGAGGGTCGCTGTGGGCGACGTATTGAACGAACTGAATGCCGTACGCTGCGCGAACGAATTCGGGAATGGTTTCCTCCTCCCGCTCGAGCAAATCCAGAGCCTGCTCAAGATTGCCGTGACGCGCCAGGAGCTGTGCGTACGGAACCGTTAACGTCTTGTCAGTCGCCGTCAGTTCCTGATAGAGAGCATCGGCCTTATTGAATGCTGCGACGGAAGCCGCTTCTGAAACCTGCTGTGACGACGCCAAATCTGCCAGCAAACTCGCACTCTGCGTCATCCGGCTGGCGCGGTCTGTTGAGTCCTCTGCTGTTTCAGCAATGTATTGATCGATTCGGGATGAAGCGTCATCGATCATGCTCTCCTGCCAGTCGAGTCGTGTCGACAGCTCGACAATGGCCCATTGATTTGGCAGCACCTGCAGCCGTTCAACGTACGTCCGAAGACCGTTCAGTTCACCACGCTGCAACTGTCGGCGAACGTAAGCTTCGATCACGGCCGGTTGCTGAGAATGGTCCGTCAACAGGGCTTTCCACGCTTTGTCGGCTTCCGTATCCTCGTGCAACCGGTCCCATGCCTGGGCCACAATCAGCTCCTCCTGAACCTTGAGAGCAGCTTTGCTTTTGACAATCCCAAACAGGTTCAGTCCGTCGCGAACGAATTTCGGATGCCTGTGACTGATCAGCAGCCTGGCACGCAGACGCTGATCGGTTGATCGATCGACGGCTTCGTCGATGTTGACCTGCAGCAGATTCAATGCCTTCTCGTATTCGTCGAAGGTGGTGAAGGGGATTCCGACCGCCTTCAACCGCCGGACAGCGAGCTGGTCCAGTCCGGTAAACTCTTCCGGGTTCATCATCAGATGTTCCACGAGCTGCCTGGCTTCCTGCCATTGCTTCGTTCGCACATAGAATGCTGCGAGGGCATATTGAGCCGCACCATTGCCCGGTTCAGACTCGACCAGTGTGGCCAGTTGCTGTTCGGCATCCTTCGTGCGAGCGACCAGTTCAAAGCACTGGGCCAGCGCGACAGTCTGGCCGGCATCGACGAGATGTTGTTCAGCCGCAGTGGCAGCTTCGGCAGCGTCCGTGGTGTTTCCGGTGCGCATCAGGAAATTGATCCGCGCCAGCCAGCCACCTGCCTGGCTCGGATCCTGCTCAACGGCGCCGCGAAACTCGGCTTCGGCCGCGTAATGATCTCCCGAAACCCAGAGCATCAGCCCTCGGATCGTGCGGTCCATCGTCCCGGCAGCCCCGGATTCAATATCGTCCCGAAAGAGTTGCAGAACGTCGGTTCCGCGTCCCTGTGCAGCAAACACCTTTCCCATCAGTTGAGTGGTCGTGCTTCGCAATCGCCCCGTGGCCGACGCACGGATGTCTTCGAAGAGTTCAATGGCGTCCTGTGGTCGTCGCGCGTCCAGCAGGAGCTGCGATGTCAGTTGCAAAATGGCAGGTTGGCGGTTCCCGTGTACCACAGCCAGACGATACCACTCCGCGGCG
>JBDOMX010000810.1:0-13146 GCA_039831615.1 Planctomycetaceae bacterium | reverse complement strand
CCTGTAGCACCATCCATGCGTTCAATCCCGCGATCAGGCAGTATGTTGCCGTGGCGAGGAAAGTCCATTTTCGCTCACAAAATGTTGTCATGAGTTCTTAGCCTGACGGGATCTGGTTGCGGTGCGGTGACCGGCAAAGTCGGCATCCCCGCCACACAGTGATGCATGGACCTGACGCCCGCACTAGGGTTCGTACGTTTTTCCCTTAGGTTTTCCCAGATCTTCAATGAGTTGGTCCAGTCCCGCAAGGTCGACTGTTGCCTGTTCGGCGATCAACAGTCTGGCAGCCATTTGCAGCTTGTCCGCGGCGACAACAGCTTTCTGCTGATCCTTGAACTTGCGGCCCAGTGGGAGTGATTTGACGGCTGCCATGGCACTGTCCACGACCGCGTTGTCCACGACAGGTGCAACGTCTTCGGCGAGATACTCGTAGGCGTCTTCAGCACGGCCTGCCCAGCCTCGGCGTCCCGCATATCGCTGCTTGAGATTTCCGCCGTCGATGCCCGCCAGAATTCGCAGGCAGACTTCCAGTTCGACAATCCTGCCGACGACCAGCATCAGCCGTTTGCGCTGAGCAGTCGTGGTACCGCTGCGAGCCATCAGCAGTGAAGGCGAGTCTGCATTTGTTTTCTGGTCGACCTGAAAATTGTGTCGAACTTCACCCTGCATCCAGGGAATCAAATCGAAATCACTGTGCCCTGGTTTATGACCGGCACCCAATAGTTTTTCATCTGCCACGATATGACAGGTGTAGCAGTTTTTTGCCAAAGCGTACGCATTTTCGGCACGAATCATGCCCGCTTTCTCACACGCAGCCTGGCGCTTCTGCAGGTGTGCGGCAGTTTCGTCCTCCCGCTTGAATTCCTGACCGCCATAGTCGGAATGAAGATCGAACCAGCCGCCGTCACCACCGGCGGCCGAATGACACGATTCGCACGACACACCGACCTCACCACTGAACTGTGCCGCCGACGTATGGTGTGTGGAATGACATGTCATGCAAACGTCTGTACCGCCGTACGCTTTCGCATACTTCTGTCCGGCACTCGACGAGAGTCGTTCGTGATTACGAAAGTGAGTCGACTGAGACCACGCCGTATATTCCGCCTGATGGCATTTGCGACATGACTCAGCTCCCTTAACTCTCGTTGCATCGATGGTGGCATCACCGGCGTGGGAGGAGCCCGCCATTTCGGTGGCGATCAGCAGGCAATGCCCAATGACCAGCAGAGCTTGTGATGCCACGTGGCTCCTGTTCCGTTGTGGTCCTGCCGCCAACATATAAATATTTCCCGAACAGTACTCTGGAATTCAGAACTTAATGACATGTGGCCCGGTTTGCGGCCACTCAGATTGAACCCCGGATGATTTGTAAGTGCGCACAGCATTTTACGAAGCGGAAAAGACGAATGGAATCGACGCGATTGAGACCAGGCCACATCAGGCATCCAGTACCGTATGACCGTCGGGACCTGAGATACTGGTGAGGCAGGATCCGTCATCGCAGTTGGCGCTGGATTCGCCGAGCGTGGTCACTCGGCCCTTTCTGATCGCCACTTCACAGGATCCACAACTGCCTGCTCTGCCTCCCGATTCAATCGTAACACCATTGTTCAAGCTGTAACGCGAACAGGACCTGCGATTCCGCCAGCTTCTTCTTTGTTCGGTGCTAAAACTTCATTTGCAGTTCGACCCGTCCGCCCTGTCCAACGTCATTGCCCTCACGTTTCAAGACAAAACCATCGACCACGACAAGCCAGTGCTGATCCAGCGCCTTCTGGTAACGAATCCCGCCGGCAACCGCCGCTCGACCGGTTTCATCAGTGTCCTGACGTCCTCCGATTTCGAACACGACTTGCTGTTTTGTATGGTCGAAAAACATCTGATAGCCCAGACTGGCGCCGGCCACATTGCTGGCCTGATTGTTGAGCGGGGCGCCGTAACGTCCCAATCCGGCAGCTGAAAACAACAATCCGGTTTGACCGAGCGGTCCACCTGCCAGTGGTCCACGCGACGCCGAAGTGAACTGATCGATTGCCCAGAAAGCGTTGAGAAACACCAGGTCGTGCGTGTGATGTGGTGTCCATGAGAACTGGCTAAACAGAAGTTCTCCCTGCCCGGCCAGATTCGTTTCCATGTTCGTCGGGAATGAGGCGAGAAAATGGAGCGACGAGTTGTATGTGTTGTGGTAACCGGAAAGTCGTTGAATACTGCTGAGTCCCACGGCAACGAGATCGTCAATACCGTTGTCTGACCACACGCAGGCGACGTCCGCGTTGACGGTACATTTCCGAAAGTCGCTTTCGGTAAAAAGACCGACCAGCTTTGAATCACCAACGTCGACATTTCCGCCAGCAAGATTGTTGCGGTTGATCTCGTTCCAGGCATAGACGCTGGTCGCTCTCAAATTGAGATTCCCATTGCCACTCAACGTGTTCCGCGTGATGGTGACAGCATCGATTCGGTCTTCGTTGATCAACAGGCCCTGCTGGAACGAAAGCGGCTGACGGCCAATGGAGAATCCGAAGTCCAGCGCACGCTGGTCGTAAGGATCGAGCGTGGGGAAGATCTCACCGAAATCACCTTCGAAAAACAACGTTTGGACATCGCCGTTCCAGCCATCTCGCCAGCGACCGCGATCGAAGTCAAACCCACCGAAATCACGAGTCGTTGCTTCCTCTTCATCGAAAGGTCGGATGCCGAAGAGGACGCGTTCAGTGCCGGACAGGTTAAGTTGCGAAAACAGGTCCAGCCGATTGGCCCACTCCGCGACATGGGAGCCGTTTCCGCTGTCGAAGTAGTTGATGCCTGTACGATACGTGCCAAAGACCCATAGTGACGGTCTCCACACAGCTCCTGTTTTCAGGCGCACTCCCTGGTTGAGAAAACCAATGCCCAGAAATTTTTCATTCGTCTCAATCAGCAGGTCCGGGCGAGCAGGTCCCGGCTGCAGGCCAATGGCATGTTCGTCCAGCGCGGTTTGGGGTTCATCATGCTCGGCCTGCAGGAGCCGCGCGAAACATTTCGCCGAGGGCTGCGCTGGTTTGCCAATGACATCCAGAAAACCTTCGATGATGTGGCTGGCAAAGGGCTCCTCTTCCTCAGGGACGTGGGGATCATATCCGACAGCGGGAGCAAACGAGCTGCCGCTGGCCGTGCCGGTATGCTGACGGAAGGCCGTCGAATAGGGGAACGAGATAGTGTCCTCGGGGTCCGAAAGTACGCCGGGCAAAGGTTCTGGTGGGGTCGCCGACGGAGTACTGGTGAAGACCGCATGTCCGGCAGGGGCATCGCCATAGAACGACAGACCGACGTCGGGCGGAACGACGTCGTTGACGGGCGGTCTCTGCATTGCCGGAGGCTCATCTGCAAACGTGCTTTTGAACGCGACGCAGAAAAACAGCAGCAACCCTGGAATGCAGAATGACCAATGCAGAGCCCGACAAGTCGTCTCCGAGACGATCCCGCAAACGAAGTTGAAACGGCAACCTTCGGCGAGCATCGATGCGGACGATTTGGGTTCCAGACTCACCATAGTCGGCATCATCTCACGGTCACGGTGCTGGTGCGCTCGTGGACGATCAGATGACCATCGACGACTCCCTGAGCGACCTGACGAGCGCTCATTCCGTAGTCGAAGCCGACGCTTGAAATTTCATGCACCAGGTTAACCGGAACCATCCCGGCAATCAGCTGCACTCGAATGGTGTAGGTGCCTCGGCAGGGGACCTGGCGACCCTTTAGAGAATACTCCGCCAGGCGAACACCGTCCGTTTCGATATTCTGTTTGTGCTTGCGAGCTCCGATTGGTCGCCCGAGTACGGTAAATGGCCGCGTTGCAGGGCGGGTGTACGGAAGCGGATCCAGAGAGAATGGTACGTTCAGAACCTGCTCACGTTCACCACCCCGAAGATTGCGCGTCACGAATCGTGTCTGCAGTGACACCAGGTGTCGATCCAGTGGCAGCTCGCCGTTGTGCACATAGAACGAGTGACTGTCGCGCACGTCCCCATTCGGGTCCAGGTCTCCCGACTGAAATACCAGTCGTCCGTTGGGAGACCAGACATGCACACGCAGGAATACCAGACGCTCGGCGTCGAAGCCGACTGGTACACCATGTCCGGGCGTCCCATTCGACAGTTCTACCTGGAAGTCGATCCGGTCGTGGTCGCAATTCGCAATCTGAATTTCGCCGAGTCGGTAGCCGACTCTTAGAATCTGCAGCCGCGCCTGGGTGGCTTCTGCAAGCAACTCGTATTGGTCTTCAAGTATGTGTCGTGCGGCAATTCGCTTCCCACGATTGTTCCACGGCGTCCGAAAGTATGTGTTCTCTGCAGCACCATCTTCGAATTCCTGCGTCCCCCATCCAGCAGCATCATCGAATTGCAGCCATTCCCGCATTGTTGCCAGCCCCTTCTCATTGACTTCTCCCTGAGTCGCCAGGCTGAGCAGGTCAATTTCACCTTCTTCGCGAATCGCATCGGGATTAACGGGAAACAGACCGCGATGGATGATCGAGTAGTCCGGACCGATGATCATGTGATTCGTATGTTTCCGAATCGGGGTGCTGGCGTTGCCCACGATTGCCGCCGGAGAACACGAATAACCTCGTGGTTCGCCGGGAAACTGACCCATATGGCAGTCCTGACACGTGTGACCGTGAATCCGCGCCGATGGAGATTGTTTGTACTCGGAGAACGCATCTTCCAGGCGAAATCCGTTTGGTGCAAACACGTCATGACAGGCTCCACATGAGCCTGGGGTCGTCAGTTGAAAGAATCGGATTGAGCTTGAGTGAATATCGCGGCCACGTACTTCCGCATCTTTTTGAACCTTCAGCACTCCATAATAGTCCGGATTTGCCAAAACGTTGTTCAGAATCTGACTGCCGGTTGGTCCGTAGACTGGCTGGTTCAGATCGCCCGGAACCAGTGCCTGACGTCCAGCTCCTTTACCCCATTCCTGATTGATGCGATGGCAGACCACACAGGTGACCCCTTCACGGGATGTGGGATGTCGGTTGAGGTTGCTTTCGTTGATCGGTTCGTTCATGGCGATCCCGACGGGCGTGTGGCACCGAATACAAAAATCGCCCAGCGTTCCCGCATTCAATTCGTTCAACTTGTTGGACATCGCGTTGAACACAGGACTGAGTTGCGCGTACGCATGCGGTGACACCGACCATTCTCGAAAATGCTGCGGATGACAGGTGGCACACTTCGTGGCGGAGGGAAAACAGTCGTTTTCGCAGACGTCGGCGTGGGCCTGGTCGATGGCACGCTCATATGCCGTCGTTTCATCGTGATCGATTGCCTGTGCAGCGGCAGAATCTGCTGCTGAATCGTCAGCATACAGACACGTTAAAAATGGCCTGCTGTGCGCGGTCGCCAGCACCAGAACGGCGCAAACGCGGAGAATAATCCGTCGGAATGAAGAATCGATCGGCATCTGGATCCGTTCCGCGGCGGAATCGCCTTGCAGAGTTTGCGGAATCGCCGATTGAGCAAAACTGCGGAATCTGTACGGGCTGTGCCAGATGTATCGGGTCATTTTGCGTTAAGTCTAAAGGAGAAATTGATTACAAACCGGCAATGGGTGTCGCTTAATGGCCATATGTCGTGTGCCGAAGACATGGAGTTGGTGCATGGCGTGGCAACGTGAGGTGTGGTTTGCAGAATCTCATCGGATTCCCGGTCAGGACTGAGTTTGGCCACTCCACCCGGTCGGACAAATCAATCATATTTGACAGAAGTCATATGCTGATTCTTAAGGCAGAAGGCAGTTTGCCGGACCAGCGCGCAACCTGGGAGATCGACGAGGGTTGCTCGTTGTTGTTGGGCCGAGGCAACGACAATGACTGCTCTGTCCCCTGGGACCAGCGTGTCTCGCGTCGACACGCGAGGGTTTCCGTGACGGGCGAACGGCTGTCGATTTGCTGCCTGCCGGACGTCAGCAACCTCATCTGGAACAGTGGCTCGTCGTGTATGAAGGCCGTCCTGTCCGTCGGTGATTCGTTTCGCATTGGTCAAACTCGTTTTAACGTCGAGGAGCGAAAGAGGCAGGCTGTCGTCGTGGACATCGTTGACACGGACCCGTCCGAGGGAAGTCACACGTCCAGCATCATGATGAATACCGCTGACGTCCGACTGGCTATGGTGTCAAGCAGTGCGGCTGCCTTGTGGACCGCGTCCTCTGACAAAACACTGGCTCAAAAGGCTGTGGATATTCTGCGGCGGGCGCTCACATTTGCAGATCTGTTTGTCGTGTTGAGCTGTGACGATGAGAGCACGGAAAAGCATCCTGATGTGATTCACTGGCATGTAAATCAGGAAACTGTCGAACCTTCTGTCAGTCGGGATCTGGTCCTGCAGGCGGTGACAAAACGTAACGCGGCGCTTCTCGTGGACGCTGATCAGTACGGCGCGCCCATCCAATCCGGACGTTGGTCGTTTTGTGTACCGATGAGAAGTGATGCTGCCACTTCGTGGTGCCTCTACGTTGGCGGTGCATTCGGGCCAACTGCGGACCATGGCCCGTTTCTGACTGCCGAGAAACTTAAGCCGGACGTCATTCTTACCGAGCTGGTTTCGCATTTGGCGGGAGCTGTCCGCTCCGTGCGTTCGCTGGAAAGTAAGTTCGACGGCATCCGGCAGTTCTTTTCGCCTCAGCTCCTGGAAAAAATCTCAGGGGGCGGTGCGGGGGCATCGAGTATGGCTCCCCGTGAAACGAAGATTACCGCGCTGTATTGCGATCTTCGAGGCTTCTCGCGGATGGTGTCCAGGTCGTCCGGAGATCTTCATGGGTTGCTCCGGCGAATCAGTCGCGCACTGGGTGTGATGACCCAAAGCATTATCGAACATCAGGGAGTGATCGCCGATTTTCAGGGAGATTCTGCTTTGGGGTTTTGGGGCTGGCCGCTGGCGTTGACCGACGGGCCATTGCCCGCCTGTCGCGCCGCGCTGCAGATTCGGGATTTCTTTGCACAGGCCAGTCAAAAATCACAAGGCGCTCTGAAGGGTTTTCGAGTGGGAATCGGGATTGCCACCGGACGCGCCATCGCGGGTCGCATCGGCACACGCGATCACGCCAAAATCGGCATTTTTGGTCCTGTGGTCAATGTCGCCTCGCGACTGGAGGGGCTGACCACAAAAACGGGGGCTTCAATCCTGATGGACTCCACGACAGCGAAAGCTGCCGCGAAAGGACTCTACGCGGACGAAGGTCGTTGCCGGACCCTTGGTCAGCTGTTGCCCGCCGGTTTTGACGATGCGATCGAGGTGAGCGAACTCCTGCCGCCGGCATCGTCCAGTCCAATTTCCGACGTCGATATTCTCACCTTTGGGCGGGCTGTCAAAGCGTTTCGGACTGGCCATTGGGACGAATGCCGACAACTATTATCGCAACTTCCGGCCGATGACCGACCTCGAGATTTTCTATTAGTGCAAATCGCTTCTCACAACTATCAACCTCCGTCAGACTGGGCCGGTGTGATTCGCATGGATTCCAAGTAGGATCCCGCCATGAAGATTGCGATCATCACTGCCGGCGGGGCTGGTATGTTTTGTGGGTCGTGCATGCAGGACAACACGCTGGCTCGGGCTTTGCGGAATGTCGGACATGATGTGACACTCGTCCCCACCTACACGCCCATCACTGTGGACGAAGAAAACGTGAGTGGGGACCGAGTATTCCTCGGCGGAGTCAATGTCTACCTGGACTCCGCGGTACCTGGCTGGTCCCGGTTGCCCAGGTTTCTGACGAGCTGGCTGGATCGCCCGGGGATTCTCAATCGATTGACGCGCCACAGCAGTTCAACCGATGCCAGACAGCTGGGGCCGCTCGCAGTCGATATGCTCAGGGGGAATCATGGACCCCAGCGGAAAGAGATTCGGCGGTTGGTCACATGGCTCGTCACCGATTTGAAGCCGGACCTGATCGTGTTCAGTAATGCGTTGCTGTCAGGAATTGTGCCGTCACTCAGGCACCGGTTCCAGGGGCCCATCGTGTGTCTGTTGCAGGGTGATGATATTTTCCTTGATGCCCTTCCTGATCGCTGGCGGCAGACTGCGATCGACCATGTCCGGGACAACAGCCGGCACTTCGATCGACTGTTTACTCACAGCCGCTGGTATGCAGATCATCTGTCTGCATCCATTGGCCTGTCCCGAGAACGATTCGATCAGATTCCGTTGAGTATCGACTGCGAGTTGCCTGAGCCTGCCACGAAGGAATTCTCCCAGCCGGCAATGACGGTCGGTTACTTTGCCCGCATTTGCCCGGAAAAAGGCGCCGAGAATTTTCTTGACGCTGTCGAACGTCTGGCAGATGTGAATGATTCATTGCAGTTCAGGATTGCCGGGTACCTGCCCGAACTGCATGGCGGCAGGTTCCGGTCAAGGCTGTCTGAAGTTCAGCAGTTAGTGGGACCGCAGCGCCTGCAGTGGCTCGGCAGTCCAAAAACTCGCGAAGACAAGTTCCGTATGCTGCAGTCATTCGACTTGCTGTGTGTTCCTGCCGTGTATCGGGAACCGAAAGGGATTTTCGTACTGGAAGCCGCACTGATGGGGGTCCCGTCTCTCGTCCCTGATCACGGCGCCTTTCCTGAACGAATCGATGATCTTGGATACGGCTGGACGTATCCCGCGGATTCCGCCGTTGCACTGGACGAAGCCATTCTGCGTTCAGTGAGCCACCTTGGTTCGGAATCTTCGGCACGGCTGCGTCAGACTGTCCGTGAGAAATATTCAGTCACTGTCACGGGGCCTGTCATCAGCGGTGTTTTCGAGCGGATTTGTCGCTGACCGGGGAAAACCGGAATTCTTGACAAAGCCCGGTCGCTCCACGGTAGACTCTCAGTGACGCGATCGAAGAATAGCAGTCTTTTCGGTACAACTGCGACAGACACCGCGTGAGGTGGCAGCACGAGTCTGCAATAGACCATTTTTCGAACCGTCGTGGCGGGTTCTGGCTCGCGGGGGCCATGGACCATGGGCGCTGCCGCCGGGGCCACGAGTCAGCGTAATACGAGTAGTTGAGGTAGATTGATGAGGAACTTCAGCCTGGGAATGCTTGCCTGCCTCGCGGTGATCGGGTGTGCAGAATCGGTGGTCAGGGAGACGGATGTCTCCGTTGCACCACCAGAAACAGCCGATGAATTGTCGGGCGCCGATGTGTCGGGTGATACTTCGATCGAAACAACAACAAGTGAATTTGCTTCAGAAAGGGAAGAACAAGTGACAGATGGTGCAGCCACGACACAATACAACGAGTTGACTCAGTTTGAGCAGCAGGTTCTGCTGGAAAAAGGCACAGAGCGAGCTTTCTCCGGTGAGTACACGGACACTGACGACAAAGGGACGTATCTTTGTCGACGCTGCAATGCGGAACTTTACAAATCAGAGCACAAGTTCCACAGCGGCTGCGGATGGCCGGCATTCGACGATGAAATTGGCGGCGCCGTGACCCGTGTGCCGGATGCCGATGGTCTGCGTATCGAGATTATTTGTACGAACTGTGGGGGTCATCTGGGGCACGTATTCCTGGGTGAACAACTGACGGACAAGAATACGCGTCACTGCGTGAATTCTGTGTCGATGAAATTTGTCGCGGCTGGTGAAAAAACACCGGCAGCGATCTCGGCAGACTCGCCCAAATAACACTCACTCGAATTCCAGCACGCTGCCCGCCCGAATCTCTCGAACAACGCCTGCTACTGTCAATTGCAGCGCACCATCATCGGCGATCCCCGTACATTCCCCCGTGAGAGTTTCGGTGGGAGTCTGAACAGTGACCTGATGCCCGGTCAGACGATTGAATTGTTCCGACTGACGCGCGATTTCCGTCGGATGACGTCTGAGTCGGACCAGCATGCTTCTCAGATGGTTGAGAAGCTGATTGAGCGTGTCGGTGAGATCAACGCTGTGACCTGTCCGATCAAAGGTGGAGGTCGCTCGTTGCCGTACATCGTCAGGGGCGGATGCCAATGAATTATTCAGGTTCAGGCCAATCCCAATGATCAGCACGCTGCCTGAATCTGTCAAATGTTGTTCACTGAGAATTCCGCAGACTTTTTCGTCGCCGATCAACACATCGTTGGGCCACTTGATGGATGCCTCGTGCCGGGGTGCCAGTTCACTCACCAACGTTCGAACAGCCAGGCCGGTGGCCAGTGCGACGAGCGGGCGCGATTCCGGGGCCGGACCATGTTGATCCGCATCCAGGACCACGGAGCAGGTCAATGCTCCTGCCATTGACCACCACGTCCGGCCGCCACGCCCACGTCCGGCCGTTTGCTGATCTGCAAGAACCAGTGCCGGAGAGCACCTGTGTAACTCGCTGCGCAGGTCGACCGCCAGCGTGTTGGTGGATTCCAGCTGCGCGTGATATTCCACACATTCAATGAAAGTGTGGGCACGGATCCGTTCCGGATCAAAGAAGGTCATTGGCGAGTTGATTGTTGTGGAGAGTGGTTCCCGGTCCGACGAGCGCTTCGCTCTAATGGACTTCGATGCGGTTTGTTATCTTCTTTAGTGTTCGACGGCAGTGTATGCTGTCGCAGATACGAATGATCCACGGTTGCTGAAGTTTTGTCATCGTTCCGTGCTGAGTCTGGCAATCTGCCACCATCTGGACCCATCCGATGCCGGATTCCGGAAACAACTCGTACTCGCGAATCCGCTGGGCGCTGGCAGTGCTGATCTGCGGAACTCTGCACGCGCAGGCGGCTCACGGTCAGCGCCGAGACAGGAATTTTAAACTCCAGCCGGTCCTTCTGGAGTATGCGCTCACAGCTGATGAATTCCTGCAGCTGGAAGGCAAAGTCGGGACCGTGGTAACGAAGAAAGGGGCCACGTACGCTGATGCACAGATCAAAAAGGTTCGGCTGGATCGCGCAAATAAGTATCCTTCAGTCGTCAGTCTGCTGGAAGGCGACAGTAAGAGGTCACGTCGCGTGCTGATGAAGCAGCTGGCGAGACTCACTGTCGCGGAAACCGTATACGAGCCGGAGTATGTTCGGGCGTCGCGCCATTATCTCCTCATCGATACGAATCAGCGTGACAGTGCCGCCAGACAACGATTGCAGACGAGCGGGAACCGTTTTTGGGAAGAATCGTCGCCGGAAGAGATGAAAGAATTCGTTGAGGAAGAACAGGCATTCCTCGCGACAGTTCAGCAGCAGTTCGCTGGTCTGAATATGCAGTTGTATGAGACGGAGTACTTTCTGTTTCTGACCGATATTCCCGCGAACCAGGTCAAACCGTATCTGAGTGAACTGGATCGCATGAATGAGTCATTGGGCACGTCATTTGGCTTCGAAGAAGGTCATAATGTGTGGCGCGGCAAGGCTGTGATCGTAGCGTTCATGCAGGAGGCGGCCTTTCACATTTTCGAACGTCAGGTGCTGAACAACGATGACGTGGCAGGAGCCCAGGGGATTTGCCATTCCTATCCTAATGGCCGAGTGGTCGTCGGGTGCTACCGCGGCAACTCGCCGTCTTTTTTCGGGGTCGTCCTGGTGCACGAGACCGCTCATGGATATGTTCATCGCTACCGGTCCACAGTCCGGATCCCTTCGTGGATCAACGAAGGGATTGCCGACTGGGTGGCTGGTCTGACCGTTCGTCGTTCGAATGTGGTGAGAGAACGTCAGACCTCGGCTGCCGCACGCATCAGGTTGACTCGGACGCTGGGCGGTTTTTTTCAAAGGGAACATATCGAAGCCTGGCAATATGGTCTGGCGAGTTCGATGGTGGGGCTGTTGGCCACACGGGATAATGATCAGTTTCGGCGGTTCTTCAATGACATCAAGAACGGCTACACGTGGCAGGACAGCCTGCAGAGGCACTACGGCATCAATCCGGACGAATTGGCCGGTGTCTACGGCCAGGAACTTGGTATTCCGGGCCTAAGGCCTTGACGTGCCCCTGGTTCGTGGGCGCTTCGCCACCAATTCAGCCGCCTCAGTCTGGCGTGTGCCCACGGGGTGTGCGTGCACCCACCAACCTTGTCAGCTGGAACCTGAAGCCTCTCCAGCATGGTCTCGCCGCTGCTCTTGCAATCACGGGCACTGACGAAGATACTTCTGCCGCGCCGGGCGTGTCAAAACAGTTCGCGCAAACGCCGCCGTAGCTCAGTTGGCAGAGCGAAGCTTTCGTAAAGCTTAGGTCATGAGTTCGAGTCTCATCGGTGGCTCTGCTTTTTTGCTCGTCAACGGCTTTCAAACCTGCTGATTTGGGCCAGGTGTCACCTCAAGTGTCACCTCAGACCGCCGTTTTGCCGCCCGCAAGTGCTTCAGAGTCTTCTTCGCGTTGATTCCGACGTAGTATTTCTCAGTGGTGATCACCGAGACGTGCCGCGTCAGATCCCGCAGGACCATCGGCTCCACAGTCCGAGACCACCTTCACCGAACAGATCGCCGCGCATCACCGTGGACGTCCTGCCCATGAGCCACGATCAACTCATTCATGGTGGCGATCGTTTCCGGTTCGAGCTAAGTCAGCGTGTCACGAATTCGGCGGCCGCGGAATCGCGGCGATTCGTCCCACTCACCTTCGCCGAGCAGACACCGAAGTGCTCGATGGTTCTCACACAGATCCGGAAGCTTGTCGTTATTCAGATTGCAGCCGAGCCGCACAATTGCCAACACAAGCATCTGCCAGTGTCCAGGTCCCTTGCGGCCAGTATCATCGTGTGTGGCTTTATTGACATCATCGGCAACGAGTTGGCACAGCCGATCTCTGAGATCGTTTTGAACGACGTCATGTTTCAATGCTTCGAGAATCGGTACAATTTCGTCTCGGCAATTCAGATTCAAACTGAGCTGCTCGATGGACTGGCAATCCAGTCGCCCCTGCGTCTCATACGCCTTTCGCATCGATTCGTTCCCTGAACGAGTTTTGCGTGAATTGGTCTTCGTCAACGAATTCAACGCGTGAACTACGAAAGTGGTTCAATCTTCAGGGGACTTCTTCAAATTTCTCACCGTGTCTTATCTGCTCAAAATATTTCCGGTCAGACACTAGACCCTGAACAAGCGACCCACTGAGTTTGTTTTTGGGATGGAAATTGCGCAGCGGAGCTCGGTCGGCGATGCGAAATCGTCGGTGCATCGTCGGTGCATCGTCGGTGCATCGTCGGTGCATCGTC
>JBDOMX010000616.1:2521-2949 GCA_039831615.1 Planctomycetaceae bacterium | reverse complement strand
CACACGCTGCACTCGCTTGAATCGCACGTCAGTTCCCTGCAGACGATCATTGGAGCTGGCAGCCTCAGCGGACGATTGAATTGTATTCCCTGGAGTCAGGTGCAGCAGTGGGAAGAAGGCAGCGATGCAGCGGTCGGCGATGATTCGCCGGCCTACGTTATCTTCACTTCCGGCTCGACCGGGACACCCAAGGGTATTCTGCACAGCCACGAAAGCGGTCACAGTTATGCCAGATTGTCGGTAAACACATATGGCGTTACGCAGCACGACCGCATCGCAAATCTTTCCCCGCTGCATTTCGACATGGCGACATTCGCGTACCTCTCGTCGCCGCTGGCAGCAGCCACCGCCGTGTTGATCCCTGCAGCCTTTGGAAAACTGCCGGCCAGCCTGTCGCAACTGATCGAACAGCAACGGATCACGATCTG
>JBDOMX010000616.1:0-2511 GCA_039831615.1 Planctomycetaceae bacterium | reverse complement strand
ATTCCGTCCCTTTCGCCCTGATTCAGCTGCTGGAACGAGGTGTATTGGACCAGCGAGATCTGTCGACACTGCGCTGGGTCATGTTTGGCGGCGAGCCATTTTCACCGAGCCACCTCAATGCGCTGCGCCGGTTATGGCCGCACGTCTCGTTTAGTAATGTTTATGGTCCGGCTGAAGTCAATCAGTGCACGTTCTATCACATCCCGCCATTCTCCGCTGGCGCTGAGCCACGATGCGACGATTCTCAATCCATTCCCATCGGCCGCGTCTGGGAAGAAACTCTCGCTCTGGTCGTCGACGAGCATGACGAGGAAGTCGCGGACGAAGAATGCGGTGAACTCCTGGTGCATTCGTCCACGATGATGACCCGTTACTGGAATGGTACTGGCTGCGATCCCGATACATTTTTTGTACCAGACGATGCACAGGTACGTTACTATCGCACAGGCGATCTGGTCCGGCATAACGGCCAGGGAGACCTGATATTCATCGGACGTAAAGACCGTCAGGTCAAAGTACGCGGCTATCGAATTGAACTCGATGAGGTTGAGCACGCTGTGGCTCAGCATGAAGCGGTGGAAGAGGCCGCTGTCTTCTGCGTACGGAAGCACGCTGCGTCAACAATCATTGCTGCAGTCACCCTGGTGGGCGACGCACAGGTTGCAGCTGCAGAACTGCAGGCTTATCTGACGAAAGTTCTGCCCGTGTATGCGGTTCCTGAATTGATCCACATTCGAGATTCGCTTCCGCGGACCACCAGCGGAAAGATTGATCGGCGAGCGGTACAGCAGCAGATCTATGGCGCCGACCCAGAATCTTCTGATCCGTCAGCGGTGACCGGTTCTTTCGTGGCATAAGAGCGGGAAGGAATATTTCTCTGATTAAGAATGAAACAATGTCAGAAACCGATTCCAAAACAGACCAAATAACAAACGAAGTCCTGAGCTTTATCAGCATCGAACTGATCGGCGATGACGAGTCCGTCACGCTGTCGTCCGACGTCGATCTGCTGGGCAGTGGGCTTGTTGATTCTCTGGGAATCATGCGTCTGGTGGCATTCATCGAAGAGACCTATGCAACATCTGTTCCCCCCGAAGATGTAATAATCGACAACTTTTTGACGATCAACTCAATTGTCGCCTACGTGCATCGAAAGACAGGCTGAGACTGTAGTGACTGTGCCGACGTTTGAAGAACGTTCCAACCTGACGCGGAGTCAGCTGCTGATCTGGACCGGTCAGCAGCTGAGTCCGTCCGCGCCCCTGTACAATATGGCGATGGCATTCCGAATTCACGGGCCGATCGTCCCCGACAGGTTCCAACAGGCCTTCGGCGACGTCGTGGCCGCGTGTGATGCCCTTCGGACTGTCGTCGTGTCTGCCGCGAACCTGCCGCACCAGCGCGTGCTGGAACGCATCGACACTCCGACAGAATTCATCGATCTGTACCGTTCAGTGGACAGCGAGCATGATCTTCAGCAATGCATCAAGCTGCGGCGTCAGCGTTTATTCGATCCCGGACAACGCATGTTCGAATCAGTGCTGCTGAGGCTAACTCCATCGGAGTTTGTCTGGTACCTGAATCAGCATCATCTGATCACCGACGCCTGGTCCACGGCTTTGGTCTATCGCTGGACCTCTGATCGGTACCTGCAGTTGCAGGGCAGTCCGGACTTTGACTCACCCGCAGCCCCCATCACTCCACCACCTCAGTACCGCGGCTACATCGAATTCGAACGCACCTGGACAAAGTCCCCACAGTTCGACCGGGTTCGGCAGTACTGGCACAGTCGACAGCAAAATCTGCCGCCGCTGCCAGAGTTGTATGGTCGTCGCAGAAAGCAGCGTTCGTCGCGAACCGAACGACTTACGTTCGAACTCGGACCGGATCGTTCGCAGCAGCTGGACAGGTTCGCCAGCGACCCGGACCTGCGCTCGCTCACTCGGGAGTTGACCGGACTGAACGTCTTTCTGGCGGTGATGTTTGCGTGGCTGCACCGTGTCAGTGGTCGTGAGTCATTGTCGATTGGCACGATGAGTCACAACCGTGCTAAGCCGACATTCCGCAGCACGGGCGGATTATTCGTTGAGTTGTTTCCGATCGTGGCAGAGATCGGATCCGCACAGACGTTTGCCGGCCTGATCCGCACAATCCAGCAGGCCTCACTGAGCACGTTGTCTAATGCCGGCCCCGGAGCGAGCGACTTCTGCGGACGTGAGCCGTTTAATACTGTGCTCAACTACATCACGTCATCGTTCGGGAACTTTGCCGAGCTGCCGGTGACGTCAACATGGGTACATGCGGGACACGGAGATCCCGATCACCTGCTGCGCCTGCAGGTCCATGACATGGACGCGACTGGCCGCGCTGTCCTTCATTTCGATTTCAATGTCGAGGCCTTTGACGAGAGGCAGCGTCACTGGTCCGTCGCACATTTCGTCCGCATGCTGGATGCTTTTCTCGAAGATCCTCAGCGCCGAATCGATTCAGTTTCGTTGCCGGGCACTGACG